>JAYRPK010000167.1:0-20173 GCA_041911195.1 Novosphingobium sp.
AGGCTCCTTCAACGGCGGTGGCGGCTGGCGCGGCCGTGGCGGCGAGGGAGGCGGCAATTTTGGCGGCGGCGGCTGGCGTAATCGCGGCGGTGAAAGCGGCGGCAATCCCGGCGGCTGGGGCGGCGGCATGCGTGCATGGCGCGGGCAGGGTGGCGGTCAGCCGTCCACCTCTGCGCCTTCGTGGGGCGGCAACAGCACGCCCACGCCGACACCAGCGCCTGTGCAGCAAACGCAAGTTCCGCCCCGTAGCTGGGGTGGCGGTGGCGGCCAGGGCGGCGGCGATTGGGGTAACCGCAATCGCACCTATTCCGATCCCAACCGCAACGGCTCCTATCGTGACGGCAACCGCGATGCATGGCGCGATGGCAACCGTAACGGTGGCGGCGATCGCTGGCGCAACGATCGCGCCTGGAGCGGCAACAACAACCGCAACTGGGGCCAGGGCGACAACCGCTGGAACAACAACAATCGCGGCTGGAACAACAATCGTGGCTGGAACGGTGGCAACCGCTGGTCCTATGGCGACAACCATCGCAACTGGAACCGCGGCTGGCGGCACGACAACCGCTACGACTGGTCGAGCTGGCGCCGCCATTATCCGGACAGGTACCGGCTGGGCCGCTATTACTCGCCCTACCGGAACTATTCCTACCGGCGGCTGAGCATCGGCTTCTTCCTCGACTCGCTGTTTTACAGCAGCAACTATTACATCGACGATCCGTGGAACTATCGCCTGCCGGACGTCTACGGACCCTATCGCTGGATCCGCTATTATGACGACGCGGTGCTGGTGGACATCTACACCGGCGAAGTGGTCGACGTGATCTACGACTTCTTCTGGTAAGCAGTCATCGATTGCCGGGGAGTGGACCGGCACTGGAGCCCCTGCGCTAGCGCGGGGGCTCTTCTTTTGTGTACCTTCTCACCAGGGCAGCATCCGGCGCATTGTGCCGTCACGGTCGACGACGATATGCTTGAGCGACGCCGCAATATGGACCGTGGCGAGCGCCAGCATCAGCGTGGCGAAGGTTTCGTGCATGTCGCCGAAAATCTCGCCCAGTTCCTTGCTTTTGGTCACGGGCAGGCCGGGAATGTCGAACAGGCCGAAATACCCCACCGGCATGCCGCCCGTTCCGGCGAGGTGCATGGCCCATCCGGCCAGCGGCAGCGCCAGCATCGACACGTAAAACAACCGGTGGACGACCTTTGCCGCGGCCGCCTCCCAGGGCTTGAGGCTTTCCAGCAAGGGCGGCGGCCGGTGAAACAGGCGCCACGCCACCCGCAGCACGGTCAGCACCAGCACCGTGATGCCGATGGCCTTGTGGTTGGCCATGATCTGCATCTTGTCCGCGCCATGCGCCTCTTCGGCGGCCCAGGCGGCGGCGAAATTCAGGCCGATCAAAAGGGCAATCACCCAGTGGAGGGCGATAGCGACAAGCGAATAGCGGCCCGGTGCCCTGGCTTCTGTGTCCATGGCCTTTGAAACTGGCGCAAACGCGCTCTTGCGGCAAGGCAATTCGGCGGTAGCTTCGCGGGCTTTGTGTTTGCCATTGCGAAACAAGGTACGGCGGGGCTAGGCACGTGCCATGAGCAGGGCACCCATCGCCGACCAGGCCGCGATTGCCCGCGTCGGCGCGGCAGTGCGGGCGCGGCTGTCGGTCGATCCGGCGGTTCACCGGATACAGGTTGAACGCGCGGAAATATTCGCGGTGCAGAATTTCCTCTCGCCCGGCGAGTGCGAGCACATCATGGCGATGATCGATGCGGCGGCGCGCCCTTCCACCACCTTCGCCGGCTATGGCGAAGCCGGCGACCGCACGTCCTCGTCTGGCGACGTCGATCCCTCCGACAGCTTCGTGCGCATGATCGAGCGGCGCATCTGTGATACCATGGGGATCAAGCAGAGCTGGGGGGAGACCTTCCAGGGCCAGCGCTATGAGCCCGGGCAGGAGTTCAAGGGGCACTACGACTACTTCAGCACAAACACCACCTATTGGCCGCGCGAATCCAGGATGGGCGGGCAGCGCTGCTGGACGGCGATGGTCTATCTCAACGATGTGGAAGAAGGCGGCAGTACCGATTTCACCCAGCTCGGCCTCAGCGTCCCGCCGCAGGCCGGCATGCTGCTGATGTGGAACAATGGCCTGCCCGACGGGCGGCCCAACACCTTCACGTTCCATGCCGGCACGCCAGTGGTGCGCGGGGTCAAATACGTCATCACCAAGTGGTTCAGGACCCGGCCTTGGCGCTGAAGGCCTGTTCCACCGCGCTGTTGCCTTTGCTGGCCCTGGCGCTCGCCGTGTCGCCTGCCGGCGAGGCTCATGCTGCTGCCCAGCCGCCGGGCACTCAGCCATCCGCCGCGCAGCCGCCTGCGGTTCAGCCGGCGGCCAATGCCGAAGACCTGCGCGTGCAGGCAGTGTTCGCCGACGATGCCCGGCGCGAGGAGGAACTCGATCCGCTCTCGGTGCTCAATCGCGGGCAAAGGGCCGATCCGGCGGTGATGGCGCAGCTCTTCACCGACCGGCTGGATCGCAATGTCCTCGAATCCGCGCAGCAGAGCCTTCGCGCGCTAGATCAGGTCGACCGGGCAAAGCTCAGCCCCGAGCGACAGATTTCCTATGACGCGTTTCGTTTCGACAAGCGCGGCGAAGTGGCATGGCTGCAGCCCGATATCCGCGCGCTGACGGCGGTCAGGCCGCTCAACCATTTCGGCGGGCTGCATGTTGAAATGCCGACGCTGATGGCGCGCGACGGCGCGGTGACGCTGGCCACCGTCGAGGATTATCGCAATGCGCTGGCGCTCGATCTGGCTTTCGCGCAGGTGCTCGACAATGCGGTTTCGCGCTTCCGCCAGGGCATGGCAAGCGGCGTGGTCGAATCCAGGCTGACCGTGCGCAACATGATCGGCCAGCTCGATACCTTGCTGGCCCAGCCGGTCGAACAGAGCCCGTTCTATTCGCCGGTGCTGCGCTTCCCGCCCGCCATTCCAGCCGGCGAGCAGCGCCGACTGCGCGATGCGTTTGCCAAGGCAGTTCGCGAGAAGATCGATCCGGCCTATCGGCGGCTGCGCAGCTTTCTCGAGGTGGAATACCTGCCCGCAGCGCGCGAGAAGGTGGGGCTTTCGGCGATGAAGGGCGGGGGGCAGCTCTATCGGCTACTGATCGAGCGGCAGACCACGCTCAAGCTGGAGCCCGACCGGGTGCACCGGCTCGGCACGAGCGAAGTGTCGCGCATCCAGCGCGAGATGGACCGGGTGCGCGCCGAACTGGGCTACAAGGGGAACCTGCGCCAGTTCTTCGATTTCATCCGCACCGATCCGCAATTTCATCCCAGGACCGCCGATGAACTGGCCCAGGGTTATGCCGATGTCGGCCGTGCGGTCGATGCCCAACTGCCGCGCTACTTCTTGCGCATGCCCAAGGCGCGGCTGGCGATCCAGCCCTATCCCGCCTTTCGCGAGAAGTACGAGGCGGGGGGGAGCTACAACCAGGGTTCGCCAGACGGTTCGCGGCCCGGAACCTTCTTCTTCAACACCTATGACCTGCCCAGCCGGTTCCTGACCGGAGTGACTACGCTCTACCTGCACGAGGCGGTTCCGGGGCACCATTTCCAGATCAGCCTGGCCCAGGAAGACGCGCGGTTGCCTGCTTTCCAGCGCTTTGGCGGCAATACCGCCTATGTCGAGGGCTGGGCGCTCTATGCCGAAACGCTGGGCTATGAAATGGGCTTCTACAAGGACCCGATGCAGCACTGGGGCACGCTCGACGACGAGATGCTGCGCGCCATGCGGCTGGTGGTCGATACCGGCATCCACGCCAAGGGCTGGAGCCGCGAGCAGGCCATCGCCTACATGCTGGCCAATTCCGGCATGGGCCGCACCGACGCCACGGCCGAAGTCGAACGCTACATCGCCAATCCCGCCCAGGCGCTTGCCTACAAGATCGGCGCGCTGACCATCCAGCGGCTGCGCCGCAAGGCGGAAGCTTCGCTGGGCGCCACATTCGACATCCGCCAGTTTCACGAACAGGTGCTGGGATCGGGCGCATTGCCGCTGCCGGTGCTGGAGGCCAAGATCGACCGGTGGATCGCTGCGCAGCGGCAATCGGCGACGCAATGATGCCTTGCCCTGCGCCGGCAACCGGGCAAAATGGCGGACAAGCAATATAGACGGGAGAGGTACCATGGCCACCAAGTCCAGCCGTCACCTTGTGGCGAAGGAACTCGATGCGGCGATCGATGTGTTTCCGCAGATCGACTTCAGCATCGGCATCGAGACGTTTCGCGCGGGCTTCAGCGGACGCGAAGTGCCGCCGCTACCGGCTGAACTCGCCGAGGTCCGTATGACCGAGAAATTCATTCCCGGGCCCGTTGGCGCGCCCGATGTCAGGGTGCTGCAGTACGATCCGCCCGGTGCCGCCGTCTCGGCGCGGCCGGCGGTGCTCTACATTCACGGCGGAGGCTATGTCCTGGGCACGGCCGACATGTCGGACGTCGCCAATCGCATCATGGCGCTGCGACTGGGCTGCGTGGTGGTCTCGGTGGATTACCGCCTGGCGCCCGAAACCCCCTGGCCCGGCTCGCTGGAGGACAATTACGCCGCCCTGCGCTGGCTGGCGGGCAATGCCGCGCAACTGGGCGTCGATCCCGCGCGCATAGCGATCATGGGCGAAAGTGCGGGCGGCGGCCACGCTGCGGCGCTGGCGATCCATGCCCGCAATCAGGGTGGCCCGGCGATCTGCTTCCAGTTGATCGACTTTCCCATGCTGGACGACCGCACCTGCACCGATCCCGATCCGCACCCCTATGCCGGCGAATTCGTCTGGACGCCCGAGCACAACCAGTTCGGCTGGGGCGCGCTGCTGGCGGGCGAGCCGGGCGGCGACGATGTTCATGAGACCGCGGCCCCCGCCCGAGTCAAGGATCCCGCCGGCTTGCCGCCTGCCTTCATCTCGATCGGCTCGCTTGACCTGTTTCTCGACGAAAGCCTGGAATATGTCCGCCGCCTGGCGCGGGCCGGAGTTCCGGTGGAACTGCATGTGATTCCAGGTGCTTATCACGGTTTCGGCATTGCCGCCGATGCGCCCCAGGCCAGGCAGGCGCACGATCTGCGGATGGAGGCGCTGGCGCGGGCCTTCGATTTGGGCTAGGGGCGGCGCCCCAAGTCGCGGAGAATTGCATTGAAGCTGGTTCGCTGGCCGGTCGCCGCGGTGACCGCCTATGTCATCTACAAGTACACCATCGGCAAGAAGACCAAGGGCGAGGCGGTTTTCGCCACGCCCGAAGAGGACGATGCAGCCGGTGCGCCGCAGCGGCCCGACAGTGCGACCAAGGTCAAGCCGAAGCGGACGCGCAAGCCGAAGAACCAGCAGATCGGGTAAGCCGGTCAGCGCACCGGCTTGAGCCCGTCCACCAGCTTGCGCGACCTGGCATAGCCCTCGCGCGCCCAGTCGAGCGCCGGCATGCCGTCCTTGCGGCGGCTGTCGCTGGGACACTTGAACTCGATCGGCGCATCGGCAGGCAGGGCCGAGAGGATGTCGTGCAGCGGGAAGTCGCCGTTGCCGGGCAGTTGCCGATCGTGGACTTCCTCGAAATAGGCCTCCGCCACGTGCAGTCCGTGGCCGTCGTTGATCTGGCCATAGTAGAGGATCGCCGGGTCGAGCGCGGCGATATCCGCCGCCGTGCCGCCGCTGCGCACCAGGTGCATCGGGCAGATTCCGAAGCCCAGGTTCGGCGCGCCGACCGCATCGACGAAGGCCTTGGCCGCGTGGATCGTCTTGCAGCCGGGAGTCATCTGGCAGAACTCGATCGAGACGCGCATGTCCTCCTCTGCAGCAATCTGGCAGAAGCGGCCTAGAATTTCGGTCGCGCGGGCGGGATCGGCCTCGAAAATGTGAGTCATCGCATTTCTTGCGCCCAGTTCGCGGCCCAGCGCGAGGCCGGGACGGTAGCTTTCCGGATCGACGTCCGGGCGCATCAGGAAGAATTCGGCGCTGACCACGTCGAGGCCATGGTGGGCGAGGCGGGACTTCACTTCGCCCTTGATCGCCGGCGTAACGGTCGGGAAAGCGAACTTGCCTTCCTGCCCCTCGATCGGCACCACCGGGGCATTGGTGAACAGGCTCACCCGCTGATAGCCGCACTGCGCCGCCACTTCGATCAGCTCGAGCGGCGACACGTCCATCACCGATAGCTGGTGCAGGCCGAGTGGGCGGGGCACGGACTAGATCCCGAACCGCAGCTTGATCGAGTGGTACCTGTCCCACATCTGCTGCACGCGCTCCTGCGGCGTCACCATGGCGGTATCCTTCGGCAGGTGGTTCAGCACTTCGGCGCGCTTGACCAGCTTGCTGCGGAAGGTCGCCGGGTTCTGGCTCATCAGGTTGCGGTAGCCGAGGTTGCCCTCGGGGAAGCCTTGCGTATCGAGCCAGTTGTGCACCCCGGGATCGTCATGCGCCATGACGAAGCGGACGACATTGTCGCTGTCCACTTTCGTGCGCGCCGGGGAATAGCTCACCGGGCGGTAGAGGAAGTCCATGCTTTCGACGAAGAAGCCGCCCATGCCGAACAGCCAGAAGCCGTCGTGCATGTCCATCTCGACGATCAGCGCCTCGTCCGGCTGGAGCCGCCAGATCATGTTGGCGGCCATGCGCCCGCGCTTGGCGTCGTCGGCCGTGTTGGCGTTCTTGTCGGCGGGAAAAAGGTTGGGCTGGTTGGGGTCGCAGACGCCGCCGGAAGTGGCCCAAGAGTGGTCCGGCCAGTCGCGCATGGCGCCGTAGAGAAACTCGCCGGCCCAGTCGAAGGCCTCGACCATGCGCTCGGCCGTGGGCAGGGGGCGAGGGCTGTCCATGCCGACCCGCTCGATGGTGAGCGAAGTCGGCTTCTCGAACCAGGCGTCATAGGCCTCGCGGATGAACAGCTTGCGGCTTCCGGGCGTGGTGGGGAGCCAGTTTTGCTCCCGTTCCGGGCCGCCGATGTAGAGCTCGAAATTGCCCTCGGTATCGGCCTTGATCTGGCTGCCGAGGATGTTCTTTTCTGGAATGTCGCCAAAGGGTTCGTGCAGCGGCGGATGGTCGGTACCGGGCGCCTTTTCCGGCTTGGGTCCTTGCACCGTCAGGTTGAACCAGCGCGCGGTGCCCTTCTTGCCGGTGATCTTGTAGGTGTGTTCGCCCGAGATCCATGCCTGGCGATAGGTGAAATCGCAGACGTCGCCGCCCAGCTTCATGTTGGGATGGGTGAAATAGTGGATCTGCGGGTAGGCCGGGTTCTTGGTCTCCAGCGCGAGGTCGAAGGCCTGGCCCATGTTCTGCGTCAGGAAATGGAACCCGTCGGCGCGCATGATCGGGGCTGAGGGGTTGGCGTCCTTGAACACCTTGTCGCCCGCGTCCTTGAGCTTGTCGCAGAAGGCATGCCAGGCTGCCTTGAGGGCCTCGTCCGCCGGTCCGTCGCCGTATGCCATGGTTATGCTCCAACCTTTGTGAGGAGTTCGGACAGGGCCTCTGCCGCCCGCTTCGTCGCCACGCGCGGCCCTTCTGCCTCTATACGCGGGCCGATCAGTTCGAGGTCGAAGATGCCCTCGTAGCCCGCATCGAGCAGTTCGCGCACCAGCCACTCGTTGGGCACCATGCCGTCGCCCGGAACGGCCCGGTTGGGCGTGGCGCGGTCGCCGGGGACGTAGTCGCTGATCTGGACGAGGCCGGTGTTCGGCATGGCCCGGCGGAACTTCTCGCGCAGGCCCCCCTCGAACCAGCAGGCCGCCAGTTCGATGCAGACGCCGATGCCGGCGATCTCGGCCAGCCGGATGGTGTCGTCGAGCGTGTGGGCGAAATGCATGTCGGCGTTGAGGTGCGATGCGGTTTCGACCAGCAGGCGGACGTTCTTCTGCCGTGCAGGCTCAAGGCAAGGCGCGAGGATCTGCGCGAACCGCTCCGCCGCCTCGTCCCACAGCAGCTTCCCGCGCCCGCCGCTGACGAGGTAGATGTTGGGCGCGTTCAGCGCGGCGGCCGCGTCGATGGCACGCAGCAGGCCCTGGGTCTCCTCCTCGCCGACCACGTCGATGGAGCGGCCCATGGCAATGGGGTGGTTGACCGTGTGGCACTGGGTGCCGCCTTTCGCCAGTTCGGCTTGCGCCCGTTCCATGGCGCCGTCCGGGAACAGCACCGGGGTGCACAGGGTCATCTGCTCGACGCCGATCTCGCGGCAGTGCGCGATGAACACTTCGGTGGGCTCGGCGATCATGGCGATCTGGTGGAGGCAGACCTTGGGGTGCATTGGGCTAGTCCCTCACTTCGATCGGCACATCGAACCGCTCACGGAAGGCGCGGAATTCCTCGTTCAGCTCGTCGATGTCGAACCCCGCATCGGTCAGCAGCTTGGTTGAATATTCGAACTTGCCGTGCCGGTCGCCCTTGTTGTTGGCCAGGTAGTTGCGCATCGCCTGTTCCGCCTGAGGGGTGAGCTGCCTGCCGGTAAAGAGGTAATAGCCCCGGATGGTGCCGATAGGATCGGCGACGAAGTCCTTGTAGCGCACGTGGTGCACGCGCGGGTCCATGACCAGCGGGTTCGACATGGTGTTGGCGATGGACATGCGCAGGCGCTGCATGTGCATCTTGGCCTCCGCGACCAGATCGATCTTGCCGACGATGCCCTCCATGATGTCGCGCATCATGGCGGTGGAGCTGGCGGCGACCTGCACCGGATCGCGGTGCAGCCAGACCAGGGTGGCGTCGGGATAGGTCTCGAAGAATTCCTTCAGGCGGAATCCATGAAAGCCCTTCAACACCCAGTATTTCTTCGGTCTTTTGTACTGGAAGCTCTGCAGCATCATCTTGTGGATGCGGTTCTGCGCGGCGGAATCGGTGGGCAGACCCATGGAAAGGTTCTGCATGGGAACGCGCCACCAGGCGGTGGGCGTCATCACGCGGAAGTCGAAGGCCCAGGTGCGCTCGTCCTCCGGCAGGCCGTCGCCCAGCATGTCGTTGTAGGGGTGGCAGTGCAGCCACTTCCACATCTTGGTGTTGATCTCCTGCCACTCCTGCTCGGCGAGCTTGATGCCGGGGTGGGCATCGCCGAGCACGGCAGGCGGCGGGGAGGGGTGCATCACTTCCCAGAAGCGCAAGGCCCGCGCATCGGGATCGACGCTCATCAGCGCATGCATCAGGGTAGTGCCGGAACGCGGCTCGCCGGTGGCGAACATCGGGTGGTCGATCACTTCGTCGGCCAGTGGGTAGATCTTGAAATCGTTGAAGAAGTTCAGCCGGTCAGGCAGCAGCCACATGCAATTGGTGTCGGCCGCCTTGCGCCCGGCTTCGTCCATCGGGATCGAGTTGATGTGCTTGACCGCAAGGCCGAAGCGTTCCTCGAACGAGGGATCGCCCCAGTCGTCGAGGCCGGTTTCCGCCTTGGCCCGGGCGAGTAGATCGCTGGCAACGAGCTCGCTCATACGCCCTCGCACATTTTCAGGATTTCGTTTTCAGTTTCAATGACCTTGGCAGCTGAAGTTGCGGCGAATTCGAGGCCGGCCATGCCGCCGTAGTCCATCACCTTGAACACCCGCATGCCGGCATCGATGAAGCCCTTGAACTTGGCCGCCACCTGTTTCGGCGTGCCATGCGGGATCAGGTCGCGGATCGCCTGCTTGTCGACCTGGTTGCAGAACTGGATGATCCGCTCGCGGGTGAGGATGCCCGGGTTGATGTCCTGGTAGCCGCGCCATTCGGGGCCCATCGGGTGCTCGTGGCCGAAATCGCGCAGTTCCCTGGCGGTCAGCATCAGCAGGATCGATTTGACCATCGGCCGGTCGAGCATCTTCTCGATCTCGTCGTCGCTGCCGATCAGGCACATGATGATGTTGGCCGGAACGATCGCCATGGGATCGCGGCCCGCGCGTTCGGCGCTGTCGCGCAGGATCTTGAGCTTGCCGGCATAGTCCTCCGGCCGCCAGGCGCCCGAGGGCCACCAGCCGTCGGCATAGCGCCCGGCGATGTCGAGCATGCGCGGGCCCGAGCAGCCGACCCAGATCTTCGGCGGCTTGCCGTTATAGCACTCGGTGTCCATGCGGGCGTGGTGGAGCTGGAAGAACTGGCCTTCGAAGTCGATCAGCCCGTCGCGCTCCCACAACAGCTTGATGACTTCCATCGCTTCCTCGAAGCGGCTCACAGGCTTGTTGAAGTCAAAGCCGTAAGGCACTGTATTTTCGGTTTCGCCCGAGCCGACGCCGAGGATGAAACGGCCCTTCGACAGGTGATCCAGCGTCAGCGCCGTCTGGGCCAGCATGGCCGGATGGCGGCGCACGGTATCGACCACGCTGGTGGCGATCGGCACGTTCTTCGACAGCACCGCCGCCGCGCCCGCGACCGCCATGGCATCGAGGTGCCGGTGCGGCGAGTGCGACGTCCTGGCGAGGTCGGTGAACTCCTCGGTCCAGATCGTATCCGGCCAGAAGCTGACCATATGGTCGGGCAGCCAGATCGAGTGGTAGCGGCCGGAGTCGTACTGCTCCAGCATGTCGAGGCCGAGCGGCAGGGTGGTGCGCAGGAAGGCTGCGGGCTGGACTTTCATCGATGCTCCTCTCCCGGTGGCGCGAGGGCCGGGTGTTGTTCTTGCCTGCGGTTGTGGCGGAGCGCCGGACGATTCGCCAGTGCGATTGTGTTGCTGCCCCGGGCAAGGCGCGTTACTCCCCGGCGCAGGGGAGAATGCCTAAATGCGTCACGCCGCCTTGATTGCCGCCGCGCTGCTGTCCAGCACCAGCGCCTTTGCCCAAACCAGCCCTTCGACGTCCGACCGTTCCGTCCTGCCCGTGCCGCAGCCGGCCTTCGATGGGCAGATCGGCGAGACCACGCTCGATTCCAGGCCGGGCACAGCCCGCCCGGTGCGGGCGCCGCAAGGTGCGCCCAATGTGCTGCTGTTTATGTCGGACGACGTCGGCTTCGCCATGTCGAGCGCCTTCGGCGGGCCGGTGCCGACGCCAAACATGGAAAAGCTGGCAGCACAGGGCCAGCGCTACAACCGGTTTCACACCACCGGCATCTGCTCGCCCAGCCGCGCCGCGCTCTTGACCGGGCGCAATCACCACAATGCCGGCGTCGGCTTCCTCTCCGACATTGCCAGCAATTATCCCGGCTATGGCGGCCGCATCCTGCCCGAAACCGCGACCATTGCGCAGGTACTGAGGCTCAACGGGTACAACACCGCCATGTTCGGCAAGCACCACAACGTGCCCAGCGGCGAGCGCAGCCCCGCCGGGCCCTTCGATGCCTGGCCCACGGGAATCGGCTTCGAATACTTCTTCGGCTTTCCCTATGGCGACACCGACCAGTACGATCCTATCCTCTATCGCGGCACCACTCGCGTCGATCCGGACGAAAGCTACACCAGGGACGGCGGGCAGATGCTCGACAAGCGGCTGGCGAACGACATCATCCGCTGGGTCCACAACCAGAAGGCGGCGGCTCCGGACAAGCCGTTCATGGTCTATCTGGCTCCGGGATCGACCCACGCGCCGCACCAGGCGCCGGTCGAATACATCACTCGCTTCAGGGGCAAGTTCGACCAGGGTTGGGACCGGATGCGCGAAGAGACATTCCGTCGCCAACTGGCCGCGGGCATCGTGCCGCGCGGGACCAGGCTGACGCCCCGTCCGGACGCCATCCCCGCATGGGACAGCCTGACGCCGGAAAAGAAAGCCTTCGCCGCTCGCACCATGGAAGTGGCGGCTGCCCAGCTTGTCTATCAGGACGAGCAGCTTGGCCGCGTGCTCGACGAATTCCAGCGCATGGGCGTGCTCGACAATACGCTGGTCGCGGTAATCCAGGGCGACAATGGCGCCAGTGGAGAGGCCGGGCCCAAGGGCACGATCAACGAATTGCGCTCGATCGCCACCCATGATGAGGACGAAGGCTGGCTGGAAGCCAACACCGGCAGCCTGGGCGGGCCGATGACCTACGAGAATTACCCGGTCGGCTGGGCCTGGGCGATGAACACGCCGCTGCGCTGGGTGAAGCAATATTCCTCGATGCTGGGCGGGGTTCGCAATGGCATGATCCTGTCCTGGCATGGCCATGTCTCCAGGCCGGGTAGCATCTGCGGGCAGTTCAGTCATTTGATCGACATCGCCCCGACCGTGCTCGAGGCGACGAAACTGCCGGCGCCCGACACGGTGCTGGGCGTTCAGCAAAAGCCGATCGACGGGCAAAGCCTGCTCCCCAGCCTTGCCATGTGTGATCCGGTGAAGGCCCGCACGCAGTATTTCGAGATCAACGGCAAGGTGGGGCTTTACAGCAATGGCTGGTTCCTCAGCGGCGAGGACGGGCGGCCGTCGTGGCTCAATGTCGGGCCGGGCGGGGCCAGGCCGCCGATGGACTGGACGCTCTACAATCTCGACAAGGACTTCTCGCAAGGCACCGACCTCGCCAAGCGCGAGCCGGCTAAGTTGCAGGAGATGCTCGCCTTGTGGAAGCAGGAGGGGGACCGCAACCACGTGTTTCCGCTGGAACACAGGTTCGGCGCAGCACGGGCCAACCCCGGCGATCTGATGTCGCCGCGCAAGCACTGGGACTTCTGGGGCAAATACGTCAGCGTGCCGGCGCAGGCTGGCGGCGGGCCGTTCCTTGCGGTGCGCAGCTTCACCGTGAATGCCGATCTGGTGCTCGACAAAGCCGACAGTTCCGGCGCGGTGCTGGCCTGGGGCAGCCGGTTCGGCGGCTGGAGCCTGTTTCTCGACCACGGCAAGCCGGCCTTCGTCTGGTCGCGCTCGACCGATCCCAAGGAACGCGCGCGGGTGCAGGCCAGCGAGGCGTTGCCGCAAGGCGCGAGCAAGCTGACCATGCGTTTCGCCTCGCAGGGCTTCGGCAAAGGCGCGGATGTCATCCTGAGCGCCAACGGCAAGGAACTGGCGCGCGGGCCCTTGCCGGGCAACATGCTGATGCCTTCGGGTGGCGGCGAGACGCTCGATATCGGTCGCGACATCGGCGTGACGGTGACGGACTACGCGACCCGCCGGGGCGTGCTGGAAGGCGATGTGCCGCACCTGACGATCGATTTCGATTAATCCTCCCCTTCGCAGGAGGATTTTCGCGCCTGCTGAACACCTGTTCAAACTTGCGATTGACAAGCGGGCTACGAGCCTTCAATCCCGCCCGCGTAATTCGAGGATCGGGAGAGTCATGGCAAAGTCGCTCGCAGGCAAGGTCGCGCTGGTAACCGGCGCAAGTTCCGGCATTGGCGCCGCAACCGCAATCTGTCTGGCCGAAGCAGGCTGCTCCGTCGCCCTCTCCGCGCGGCGCAAGGACCGGCTGGACGGGCTGGTCGCGCAGATCGAGGCGGCTGGCGGCAAGGCCCTGGCCCTGCAGGGCGACATGGCGGTGGAGGCCGATGCGGTGAAGGCGGTGGAGGACACCGTCGCCCACTTCGGCCGCATCGACATTCTGATCAACTCGGCCGGCATCATGCAGGCCGGCGGGATCGAGGGCTATGACCTCTCCGAATACCGCCGCGTCGTCGACATCAATCTGATGGGCACGGTCTACACAAGCTGGGCGGCGATCCCGCACATGAAGAAACACGGCGTGGGCGACATCGTCACCATCTCCTCGCTCGCCGCGCGCAAGGGTGGTCCGGAAACCAATGCCTATACGGCGAGCAAACACGCTGTTCACGCCTTTACCCAGGGCTTGCGCCAGGAACTGGGCGGCCACAACATCCGGGTGATGGAACTGATGCCTGGTGCGACCGAAACCGAAGTCTTTTCCGGCATCACCAACCCCGGCTGGCGCGACGCGATCGAGAAGCATGTGACCAAGGAAGGCGCGGTCAAGGCTTCTGAGGTTGGCGATACGCTGGTGTTCATGCTGTCGATGCCGCGCAACGTGAACATTTCGGAGATTCAGGTGCGGCCGACGATCGACACCACGGCATAACAACGAAATTCGGGAGAAGACACATGGCAGGCAGGCTTGAAGGCAAGATCGCGGTCGTCACCGGCGGCGCATCGGGCATGGGCAAGGCGATCTCGGAGCGCTTCGTTGAGGAAGGCGCGCGCGTCGTGCTGGCCGACATCAGCGGCAAGGAAGGCGAAGTCGCCGACGAGATCAACAAGGCGGCGGGCGCCGGGCCCAACGACTTGCGCGCCGTCGCAATCCACACCGACGTTTCCGACGAGGAACAGATCAAGGCGATGATCGCCAAGGCGGTCGACACCTGGGGTCGCCTCGACATTCTGGTCAACAATGCCGGTTTCGGCGGCGGCATGGCGCCCTTGCACGAACAGACCACCGAGCACTGGGACAAGGTCCACGCCACCAACATCCGCGGCGTCTTCATGGGCATGAAGTACGGCATCACCGAGATGCTGAAGACCGGCGGCGGGGCGATCGTCAACATCGGCTCGGCCTCGGGCGTGGTCGGCTGGAAGCACCACTCGGTCTACGGCGCGGCCAAGGCCGGCGTGCACCAGCTCACCAAGACCGCGGCGCTGGACTATGCCCGCAACGGCATCCGGGTGAACTCGATCGCGCCGGGTACCATGTGGACCGGCCTCGTCGAACTGTCGAAGACCCACAAGGAACCGCCCAAGGACATCTTCCGCCTCGCCGGCATCCCGCTCGATCGCTGGGGCCTTGCCAGCGACATCGCCAATGCGACGCTGTTCCTCGCCAGCGACGAAGCGGCCTATATCACGGGCGTCACCTTGCCGGTGGACGGTGGTTACTGCATCGGATTCTCTGGCATGGGCGCGGAAACCGGAGGGGTGACCTCGGTCAACACCGACGGCACCTGATCGGGAGGGGCCGTGGCGAAGCGGCCCGTCCGCCCGGCCGTTCTCTTGGATCGAGACAAGGCATTGCCCTGCGCCAAGCCGGGCAATGCAGGATTTACGACGAGTGGAATGCCCGCGGCCTAGCAAGTTCATGCTTGCGACAATCGCCCGGCACTACCACCTAGGGAGTTGAGGGTCCGAAAAAGTCTTCGGGTCGCAGGAGAAACACACATGACCAAGCTTTCCAGTCGCGTGACTGCCCCCGTCCTGCTTGCGCTGGCAGCAGCGACACTGGGCACTGCCGTCCCGTCCACCGCGCAACCGGTGCGCGACGACTGGCGTTCCGGCCAGAGCTGGAACCGAGAGAGCTTCTGGCGCGGCGCGCCGACCGACCTGCGCCAACGCATCGACTGGCTACAGCAGCGGATCCAGCGCGGCATTGCCGATGGCAGCCTCGATCGCCGCGAGGCGCGGCAGGCGCAGTACCAGCTCGACGCCATCCGCCGCGAGGCCGATGCGCTGGACCGGCGGCTGGATGACGTCAGCCGGCAGATTCGCTGGTCGCGTGGCGGCTATGGCGGCGGCGCCTATGGTGGCGGCGGCTACGGCGGCGGTGGTTACCCGGGCGGGCGCGACCCCTATGCCACCGATTACGACGCCTACCGCGACTATCGCGAGGGCAACTATCCCGAACGCCGCCTGGGTCCGGACGACCAGATCTATCGCGGTTCCGACGGCCGCTACTACTGCAAGCGCAACGACGGCACGACCGGCCTGGTCATCGGCGCCATCGGCGGCGCCGCCCTGGGCAATGTCATCGACGGCGGGCGCAACCGCGTGGCCGGAACCCTGCTGGGCGGTGCGCTGGGCGCGCTGCTGGGCAAGTCGATCGACCAGAACAACAGCGATCTTCGCTGCCGCTGAGATCGGGCGGGGCCATCCCCGCCCGATCACCCCCGCCTGATCACCTCCGCCGCCCGCCAGGCCAAGGCCATGGTGGGCGCGTTGGTGTTGCCGGCCGGGATCACCGGGAACACCGAGGTGTCGCAGACCCTCAGTCCTTCCACTCCGCGCACGCGCAGTTCCGGGTCGCAGACCGAGGCCTCGTCGCGGCCCATGCGGCACGAGCCGACCGCGTGCAGGCAGGCCATGCCGTTCCTGTCGAGGAAATCGAGGATCGCATCGTCGCTTTCCACTTCTGGCCCGGGGTGGATTTCGGTTGCGATCAGGCTGCGCAGCGGCTCGTTGCCGGCGAATTGCCGCATCTTGCGCACCGCATCGACGATCACCCGCCGGTCTTCCTCCACCGCGCCGTAATTCGCCTTGATCACCGGCGGCGCGGCGGGATCGCGCGAGGCGATGTGGATCGAGCCCTGCGATTGCGGGCGCAGCGGATAGACCAGGGCGCAGAAGCCGTGGTCCTTTTCCGGCAGCTTGCCCAGGACCCCGGTCAGCTCGGCGCTGTACATGCCGAACAGCACCTGGGTGTCGGGCCGGTTGGCGCCGGGCCGGGCGCGAAAGGCGGCGCGCATGGCCAGCGCCGCCGTCGCCATCGGGCCCTTGCGGGTAAGGTAATAGCGCAGCACCGAGCGAAGCAGCCGCCAGCCGCGATAGTCGAAGTTTTCCGACAGCGGGCGATTGAGCCGCCACTGCATGTACATGCCCCGATGCTCGTGGACGCTCTCGCCCACCGCAGGCTGGGCATGGACCAGCGGCACGCCCAGCGCGGCCAGCCGCTCCGGATCGCCAATGCCGGAGCGTTCGAGGATGCCCGGGCTGGCGGTGGCATTGGCGCAAAGCAGCACTTCACGCGTTGCGGCGATCTCCAATGGCGGGCCGTTGCGCGTGGCGCGCACGCCGGTGGCGCGCTTGCCGTCGAAAGTCACGATATCGACCAGCGTATCGGTCAGCACCGTCAGGTTCCTGCGCTTCATCACTGGCCGCAGGAACACGGCCGAGGCGCTTTGCCGCCGGCCCTTGTGGATGTTGCAGGGCAGGTAGCCGATACCTTCGCCGTCGTCAGGCTGGTGGACGTCGTCCTTCACCGGCCAGCCCATGGCCGCGCCCGCTGCCGCAATCGCTTCGGTCAGTTCGGTGCGTTCCCCGGGAATGGTGACGTGCAGCGGGCCGGAGCCGCCGCGCCCTTCGCCGGGGCCGAGCTGGTGGCTCTCCATTTCCTCATAGGCGCGGGCGATGTGCCGCCACGACCAGTCGTCGCCGGCGAGGTCGGCAATAGCGTCGAAATCGGCGGGCTGGCCTTTCACATAGGACATGCCGTTGACTGAGCTTGAGCCGCCCAGCACGCGCCCGCGCACCCAGAAATCGCCCTGCATGGCATTGTGCGGCTCTGCCTGGGTGCCGTGGAAATACATGTGGCCCGGGTCCTGGAGGATTTTGGCCATGCCCTTGGGCATATCGACAAAGGGATGCCGGTCGTCGCGCCCGCCTTCGAGCAGGCAGACGCTGATCGAGGGGTCCTCGCTCAGCCGGTAGGCGAGGACGCACCCTGCCGATCCGCCGCCGACGATGATGTAGTCGAACGGGCCCATGCCTCAAATCCCCAGCCGCCGCAGGATCGAGTGGAACCGCTGCTGCATTTGCTCCGCCCGCTCCTGGGGCGTCACCCGCGCGGTGTCGGCGGGCAGGTGCTCGGCCAAGTCCGCGAACTTCACCACCTTGCAACGATAGTCCGTCCCCTCGCTGGTGAAGTTGTTGCGCGCGCCGATGTGGCCCATTTCGAAGCCCTGGGTGTCCATCCAGTTGTGGAAGCCCGGGTCCTGGTGGGCGACGATGATCCGCACCTTGCCGTCGCTGTCGACCCTGGTTCGCGCCGGGCTGTAGCTGACCGGGCGGTAGAGGTAGTCCATCGAGTTCATGAACACGCCCATGTTGGTAAGCATCCAGAACTTGTCGTTGCGATCCCACTCCAGGATCAGCGCCTCGTCGGGCTTCAGCCGCCAGCGCATGCTGGTGATCGCCCGGCCGCGCACCTTGTCGAGTTCGGGGTTGTAGACCGGATCGTCGCTGCGGCGGCGCTGGCTGGCGAACTGGTTGTCGCCTTCGGGGTCGAAGTCCTCAGAGAATTCGTAGGGCCAGTCGGGCCAGTCGCGCATCAGTTCGGAAACGAAAGTGGCGGCCCAGTCGATCGCGGATGTCATTTCGGCGGCGTCGGGCATGGGGCGGGGGCTATTCATGCCGATCCGCTCGATGCGCATTTTCACCGGCTGTTCCGACCAGTCGTCGAAGCCCTGGCGGATGAACAGCTTGCGGGTGTCGGGCTGCGTCGGCAGCCAGTTGGGGCAGAGCGCCGGGTCAGGCCGCTCGCCGCCGATCTGGACCACGAAGCCGCCATCCCAGCCGGTCACCATGTCATGGCCGAACATGTTGGCCTGCGGCGTATCGCCGAAGGGATCGTGCAGCCCGCGCATGCCCGGCTTGGGTACCGGCCGCGCGCCCTGAACGGCGATGTTGAAGAACTTGACCGTGCCGATATTGCCGGAGATGCGATAGACCGAATGGCCATCGATCCAGGCCTGCTGGTAGGTATAGTCGGCATTGTCGCCGCCCAGCTTGCGGAATGGCGAGCAGAAGGAATGGATCACCGGATACTGGGTGTTCCTTGTCTCCAGCGCGAGGTCGAAGGCCTGGCTGAGGTTCTGCGTCAGGAAGCGGAAGCCGTCGGCGCGGTGGATGCCTGTCGGCGGGTTGTGGTCCTTGAACACAAGGTCGCCGGCATGCTCGAGGTTGCGGCAGAACCGCCGCCATGCGCCGCGCAGGTCCTCGTCGCCCGAATAGTCGCCAAAGGCCATTGTCTCTCTCCTCTCCCAAATTTGCCCAACCATTGCGGGCAACTCGATCCGGCTCCAGAAGGCACCATGCCATGATTCGAGACATTCGCCATGGCATCGCATAAGAGGATTGCTCCCGGAGCGGAGCCTGGGGAGGAGCGACGGAGAAAGCAATGGACCTGAAAGACGCCAAACATGCCTTCATCACCGGCGGGGCATCTGGCCTGGGCCTGGGCATGGCCGATGCGCTGGCAAGGCGGGGGATTGCCGTCACCATCGCCGATATCGATGCCGATGCGCTGGCCAGCGTCGTCGCCACCCGCGGCAACGCAGTGCGTGGCCAGCAGCTCGACGTGCGCGATCGCGAGGCATGGGCCAAGGCCAAGGAAGCGGCCGAAGCGGCGCTCGGCCCGGTCGACATCCTCATCTGCAATGCCGGTATTTCCCCCAACGGGCGCGAATTCGCCGACATGAGCCCGGAAAGCTTCGACATCATCCTGGCGATCAACCTGATGGGCGTGGTCAATGGCGTGCTGACTTTCGCCAACCAGTTCCGCGAGCGCGGCAAGGGGCACGTGGTCGTCACCAGCTCGCAGGCGGGCCTTGTCACCACAGTGGCCGGCGTCGGCGCCTATTCGGTGGCGAAATTCGGCGTCACAGCCCTTGGCGAACAGTTGCGTCGCGAAATGGCGCCGCACGGGGTCGGGGTCTCGGTGCTCTGCCCCGGCTATGTCCAGACCAACCTGGGCGAGAACACGGTCAAGATCGGTGGACAGGTCAATCGTTATTCCAGCTTCATGCCGCCCGTAACCATCGAGCCGGCCGATGTCGGCGAAATGGTGGTCGACGGCATCGAGCGCGACGCCGCCTTCATCATCACCCACAAGGACGTGCTGAAAGGCGTCGAGCAGCGGTTCGACACCATTCGCGAAGCCTGTGAATATCGGCTGGCGAACTGACAGATGGACGCCATCCGATCGGCCCCTCGTCGCAACAAGGGTTTCGACGAGACCCATCGCGAAATGATCGCGACGGCTGTGCGGCTGATGTCGGAACGCGGCGCAGATGCGCTGTCGATCGCCGAACTGGCGCGGGAAATGGGGATCAACCGGACGACGGTCTATTACCATTTCGACAGCCGCGATGCGCTGATCGAGGCAGTGAAGGCCCATGCCACCGCCGAACTGGCCAAGGGAATGGACCTTGATACCAGCGTCCCGGAACGCACCAGTCACATTGCCCGTTTCGTCCTGGAGAATCCGGACCTGATCAAGCTGTGGATCGACGATTTCGTCTCGGGCGACGACATCCGCCAGGTCTATCCGCGCTGGGACGAACTGGTCTCGGGCAT
This sequence comes from Novosphingobium sp., assembly GCA_041911195.1. Lineage (GTDB taxonomy): Bacteria > Pseudomonadota > Alphaproteobacteria > Sphingomonadales > Sphingomonadaceae > Novosphingobium. The sequence continues at coordinate 19,892 of JAYRPK010000167.1, forward strand.
TGCCCGGCGCTTTGCCGAGCAGCAGCCGGGCGTCGAGATCGACGCAGAGGTCTATTGCGCCATCCTGCTGGCCGGGACGATCATCGGCCCGCGGATCTACGCCAACAGCGTGCGGCCGGGGACGAAGGTGGAAACCATCGTCGCGCGCTTCCTGGGCGAGGAGCAACGGACTCTGGCGCGGGACGGGCTGGGCGACTAGCCCAACCCGCCCGGCCTAATTGTCCGATCCGAAATTACATTTCGGATCGTTCGGCGCCAGCCCGCTCCCCCGCCCGGCCACCC
>JAYRPK010000168.1:0-11622 GCA_041911195.1 Novosphingobium sp.
TCGGGAAAGTGAGACTTCACGCCCTCCAGGCGGTCTCACTTTCCCGAGGTTACAGGCTATTGAACGAGTCGAAGGCTGAAGCCAGTATCCGACTGAAGTCGGAGGGGTTACTCCCCGAGGGGGACCCTAAAGGGCCCAAACTGCGGGGCCGATTAGGAGCGTCAGAGACTGCGCTCAACCACTCCGAAGCCCACGAAACCCGCGGTAAACCGGCCCTTTCAGGGCTCAGCTCATCGCCGGGTTTGGGAGAGACCGGAACCTGTCCGGACTGTTTGGTGCGGTCGAGAAGACTCGAACTTCCACGGGCTTTCGCCCACAACGACCTCAACGTTGCGCGTCTACCAGTTCCGCCACGACCGCAAAATCGAAAGGGTAGCTAGCGCCGCCCCCCGGGGGTAGGAGCGCGCCATTAGCCTGCCGGATCGCGATGCGCAAGCGGGCTTGATCGGCTTGATGAAATCAGCCCGGCTTCCAGCCGATTTCGGCGATTTTCGCCGACTTGGGCACGTCGAGCACAGCTTCGTTGATGTTGACGCTCTCGCCCGGGGCTAGCTGGCGCTTGGGCGGGGCGACTTCCCAGCTGTAGACGATCCGCTCGCGCGCGTCGCGCAGGACGATGAGGACGGTCGGCACCGAGCGGCGAGTGCGGCCGACATTGGTGATCGTGCCGCTCGCGCCGAAGAACTCGGTGCCGTCGGGCAGGGTGCGCCGGTCCTGCTTGTTCGGCGGGAAATCGAGCACCAGGCCGGGCTGGGCCTCGGCAAAGGTCTGGTGCGACAGCGGCATCCAGTCGGGCAGGCCATACCAGGCCACCGCGCCGATCGCCGCGGCCGAGACCACGGCGAACAGGACTGCCGCCCAGGTCCACAGCTTGAGCTTGTTGAGACGGGGGCGGAACGGGGGCTCGTGCGCGAAGGCGGACTGGTCTTCGCCTTCGTCCGCCCAGCCCGGTTCGCCCGGCCAGGCCGAATCGAGCGAAGGGTCCTGGTATACCGGCGGAACGCTTGGGGGCGGGGCCGGTTCTGGAGCCGACTCGTAAGGCGAGGGTGCCTCTTCCTCTTGAGCCGATTCGGCTTCGGCATAGGCTTCCCGGCTCTCACCCTCTTCGTCTTGCACGGCCGGGGCAGGCGGGGGAGCAGGTTCGGGTTCCGTCGCCGCGACGGGTTCCGGCGCTGGCGGCGGAGGCGGCGGTGGAGGCGCGGCTTCGGGTGCGGGAGGCGCAGCTGCGAGGTCGAGCACGGGCGGGTCCTGGAACCAGCTGTGCCGGCACTTGGCGCAGCGCACGGTTCGCCCTTCGGTGCCGATCGCGCTGTCGGGCACGGCATAGCGGGTCGCACAGGCTGGGCAGGCGATGATCATTGCGCCTTGCGTTAAACATGCCGATGGTGCTCCCGGCAAGGCTTGGCCGGTGGACTTGAGCCCGCATGCCCCTTTTTTCCACATGGATTGGGAGCTATAGCCGTTTATGCCGCCCCGCTGACCGGAATTGCAGAACCACATGAACAGATCAGCCGACGCGGAAATCGTGCAATTCGACAATGTCGGGCTTCGCTATGGCACCGATCGCGAAGTGCTGAGCGATCTGTCGTTCGTGCTGCATCCGGGCAATTTCTATTTCCTCACCGGGGCCAGCGGCGCGGGCAAGACCTCGCTGCTCAAGCTGCTCTACCTGGCGCAGCGGCCTTCGCGCGGGATGATCCGGCTGTTCGGCACCGATGCCATCACCATGCCGGGCGACCAGTTGCCGCTGATGCGGCGCCGGCTTGGCGTGGTGTTCCAGGAATTCCGGCTGGTGCCGCACCTTTCGGCCTTCGACAATGTCGCGCTGCCCTTGAGGATCGCCGGCGCGGCGGAACGGGATATCGCCAAGCCGGTGCGCGACATGCTCGACTGGGTCGGGCTCAGCGAGCGGATGCATGCCGTGCCCGCGACGCTTTCGGGCGGCGAGCAGCAGCGCGTGGCGATCGCCCGTGCGGTAATCGCGCGCCCCGCGATCCTCATCGCCGACGAGCCGACCGGCAATGTCGATGCCGACATGGCGGTGAAGCTGCTGCGCCTGTTCGAGGCGCTGAACCGGCAGGGCACGACCGTGCTGGTCGCTACTCACGACGTGCACCTGCTGCAGAAGGTTCCCGATTCGCTGATCATGCGGCTCGACAAGGGTCGGCTGTCCGATCCCACCGGGGCGCTGCGTTTTCCGCCGCGGCGCCAGTCGCTGGTCAGTGGAGGCGAAGCGTGAGCGGGCTGGTGCGATGGCGCAATGCGCTGCTCGGCGAGTCCGGAGTGCAACTGATCCCGCAGGCGCGGCTATCGGGGCCGATGCCCTGGGTGATTGCGATCATGGTGTCGCTGACGGTCATCGCCGCGGCTGCGGGGCTGGCTCTTGCCAAGACCATTTCGGCGGCCAGCGCCGAGCTTTCGGGCGGCGTTACGGTGCAGATCGTCGAGCCCGAACCGGGCGCGCGGCAGAAGCAGGCCAATGCCGCGCTGGACGTGCTGAAGCGCGCGCCGGGAGTGAAGGCGGCCCGGCTGGTGCCGCAGGATGAGCTCGACGCGCTGATCGACCCCTGGCTGGGCGGCGACGCCGCGGAAGGGGCGATCCCGGTTCCCGCGCTGATTGATGCGCGCATCGAGGGCGGGGCAAGCCCTGAGCGGCTGGCGAGATTGAAGGCATCGCTTGCCGGTGCGGCGCCATCGGCGCGGGTCGATGCCCAATCCGAATGGCTGCGCCCGGTGTTCGATGCGATCCGCTCGCTGCAATGGCTTGCCCTGGCCTTGGTCGCCTTGCTGGCCATGGCCATGGCTGCGGCAGTTCTGCTGGCGGCGCGCACGGCACTGGGCGCCAATCGCGACACCATCGAGATCGTCCACCTGCTGGGCGGCACCGATTCCCAGATCGCCCGCATCTTCCAGCGCTCGATCGGGATCGATGCGGCCGGCGGCGGGGCTGTCGGGCTGGCGGCGGGCATGGTCGTGGTCCTGTTCCTGGGCAAGCGGTTCGCATCGCTGGGGGCGGGGCTGGTGGATGCCGGGACGCTGGACTGGAGCGATTGGGTGCTGCTCGCCCTGGTGCCTGTCGCCGGCGTCGGGCTGGCCATGGCGACCGCGCGCATTTCGGTGCTGCGCGCCTTGCGGCGGATGGCCTGAATGAAACGCGGCATGCTGCGCAGGCTGGTCTCACTCGCCGTGCTGGTGTGGCTGCTGGGATTCCTGTGGTTCGCCGTGGCGCTGCCGATGCCCCACGAAGGCGGCAAGACCGACGGGGTCATTGTCCTTACCGGCGGCGGCGGCAGGATCGAGCGTGGGCTGGAGGCGCTGTCCAAGGGATGGGCCCGGCAGATGCTGGTCTCGGGCGTGGACCGCGACGTCAAGCCGCACGAGTTCGCGACGGAATACAAGGTCTCGGGCGCGCTGATGCAGTGCTGCATCACTCTTGGCTTCCAGTCGACCGACACCCGCACCAATGCCAACGAGGCGGCGCGCTGGGTCGCCACCAACAAGTTCAGGTCGGTACGGCTGATCACCAATGACTGGCACATGCGCCGCGCGCAATACGAGCTGGGCCGGGTCATGCCGGCTGGCGTCAAGGTCCAGCCCGACGCGATCCGGTCGCAAAGCTCGTTCCAGACGCTGGTGCTGGAATACCACAAGCTGCTCGCCCGCTGGGCGGCGCGCGCCTGGGGCGATTAGGCGTGGCGGTTCGGCCGGGAGATGTGCTGCGCAGCCTGGTATTCTACCTGGTGTTCTACTGCGGATCGGTGGTGCTGGGCCTGCTCGCGGTATTGGCGCGGATGCTCGCTCCAGCCAAGGTCCATGTGGTTTCGCATTGGTGGTGCGCGTTTCACCGTGGCTGCGTCGAGCGCATTCTGGGTATCCGGGTGGTTATCGAGGGCACACTCCCTGACGGGCAAGTGCTGGCCGCGATCAAGCACGAGAGCTTTTTCGAAGCTCTCGATGTTCCCAACATTTTCGATCATCCGGCTATTTTCGCCAAGGCGGAACTCTTGAAAGTCCCGCTGTGGGGCTGGGTGGCGGAGGCCTACGGTATCGTGCCGGTCGAGCGCGACCAGGGGGCCAGGGCGCTGCGCAAGATGATCGCGGGCGCGCGCCGGTTTTCCGAGCAGGGGCGGCCACTGGCCATCTTTCCCGAGGGCACCCGCGTCCGGCACGGTGGGCATCCGCCGCTGCAGGCCGGGTTCGCCGGGCTATACAAGTTGCTGGGCATGCCGGTGGTGCCGGTGGCGGTGAACAGCGGCCCGCTCTATCACCGCCTGTGGAAGCGCAGCGGGACGATCACCGTGCGGATCGGCGAGGCGATCGAGCCTGGGCTGCCCCGCAGCGAGATCGAGGCGCGGGTCCATGCGGCGATCAATGTGCTGAATAAGGGAGGAAGCGAATGAGCGAGCCGGCAGACGAGGAACCGCGCCGCCGCTCGCTGCTATCGGTGCTGGGGCCGGGTCTGGTCACCGGCGCGGCAGACGATGATCCCAGCGGCGTAGGCACCTACAGCCAGGTAGGGGCGCAGTTCGGCTATGGACTGGCCTGGACGATGTTCTTCGGCTTCCCGCTGCTGGCCTCGATCCAGGCTGTCTGCGCACAGATCGGCGCGACTACCGGGCGCGGCATCGCCCAGAACCTGCGGCGGCACTATCCCCCCATCGTCCTGCGCGTGGTGGTGGTGATGCTGCTGGTCGCCAACATGGTCAATCTCGGTGCGGACCTTGGCGCCATGGCGGAGGCGCTGGCATTGCTGCTGCCGGGGCCGCTGCTGCTCTATACCTTCCTGTTCGGCGCGATCAGCGTTGTGGCCGAAGTGCTGGTCCCTTATCACCGCTATGCCGGCGTGCTCAAATGGACGACGCTTTCGCTGTTCGCCTATGTCGCGGTGGTGTTCGTCGCCGATGTGCCGGTTGCCGAGGCAATACGCGGCACTTTCGTGCCCGAATTCACCTTCGACAAGGAACACGCCATGGCATTGGTGGCGATCTTCGGGACGACCATCAGTCCCTACCTGTTCTTCTGGCAGGCAGGCCAGGAAGTGGAAGAGCAGCACCGCCGGCACATCAAGCCGCTGCATGTCTCGCCGCGCAAGGCCGGGCCCGAGCTCGCCCGCATCCGCGCCGATACGCTGATCGGCATGGGCTTTTCCCACCTTGTCGCGCTGTTCATCGTCATTGCCACGGCCGCGACGCTTCACGCCCATGGCATTACCCGGATCGACAGCGCCGCCCAGGCCGCCGAGGCCCTGCGGCCGATCGCCGGAGACCTGGCCTTTGCCCTGTTCGCGATTGGCATCATCGGCACGGGCCTGCTGGCGGTGCCGATCCTGGCCGGCTCTGCCGCCTATGCGGTGAGCGAGACCTTCGGCTGGACCGAGGGGCTGGACCGCAAGCCGCGCGAGGCCAAGGCCTTCTACGGCGTAATCGCGGTGGCGACCTTCGGCGGTTTCGCGCTCAACTTCTTCGGCATCGATCCGATGAAGGCGCTTTATTGGGCGGCGGTGGTCAACGGGCTGCTCGCGCCGCCATTGATGGTGGTGACAATGCTGATCGCCCGTAATCCCAAGGCCATGGGGCACCTGACGATTTCGCCCATGCTGACGCTGGGAGGATGGGTTTCGACGGCTGTGATGTTTGTGGTGGCCGGGATATTCCTGCTGGCGTGAGGGACCTTAGTGTCTGATCCGAAATTCGCTCTTTCGCGAATTTCGGATCAGACTCCTACCCGCTGCGCCCGAACAGCCTGCCCCGCTCGCTGAACAGCACCAGCGCCAGCACGCAGAACCCCGCCAGCAACATGGCCCCGGCCAGTGGCCGGGCGGTGCCGTCATAGGCCTGGCCGATCGAGGCGCCGAGCACCGCGCCGATCAGCATGCGCAGGAAGGCATGCACCGAAGCCGCCGCACCGGCGGTGCGGGCGAAGGGCTGGATGGCGATGGCAGTGAAATTGGCGCTGAGGAAGCTCATCACCGCGAAGGTCGCCATCATCAGCGGCATGAATTGCCACAGGCTCTCATCGCCGCGCATCGCGAAGTAGAGCTGCGCCGCGCCGAGCGCCAGGTAGACGAAGATCGCCGCATGGCTCACTCGCCTTGCGCCAAAATGCATGACGATACGGGCGTTGCCCAGGTTCGATACCGCCATGGCAAGGGCAATGCCGCCGAACACCAGACCAAAGCCGGACTGGGCGCCAAAGCGTTCGCCGATGAGCTGCTGGGCGCAGTTGAGGAAGCCGAACAGCACTGCTGTAGTGCAGGCCGTGGCAAGGATGTAGCCGATCGCCGGGCGCGTGACGAGGACCCGGCCCATGTTGGCGGCGATGGCCATGGGGGCGATGGGCTGGCGGAATTCGGGCGCCATGGTCTCCTCGAGGCGAAGCGCGCACCACAGCGTCATCGCCGCACCGAACAGGGCCAGAACGCCGAAGATCCAGCGCCAGCTCGCTACCAGCAGCACGGCCTGGCCAACCGAAGGGGCGATGATCGGCACGACCATGAAGACCACGCCAATCAGCGATTGCATGCGGGCCATGCGGTCGCCTTCGTGCCGGTCGCGGATGATCGCTCCGGGGATGACTGCCATGGCCGAGCAGAACAGCGCCTGGACGAACCGCAGCGCCACCAGCATGGCAAGGCTGGTGGCCAGCGCGCAGGACAGCGCCATGACCTGATAGCCGGCCAGGCAAACCAACAGCACCGGCTTGCGCCCGAACCGGTCGGACAATGCGCCGGGCAGCAGCGCGCCGATGCCCATTCCGAAAAGGAAGACGCCGATCACCAGTTGCCGCTGATTCGGATCGCTCACGCCGAGATCGTCCGCCATGATGCCCAGCGCCGGCAGCATGGCATCGAGCGCCAGCGCCTGCAGCGCCTGGAACATCGCCAACATCGCAACCAGTTCTCGCTCGCCTATGGAGCGAGGGCGGGGGGTGGAGGAATCGGGCATTGCGTGGGCCATGGCGGAAGGTGGGGGCGATGGCTAGGTGGAATGGGTTCGCGCAAAGTTGCAACGGTGCAAAGGATCAGCTTTGCGCCTTTGTGCGAACCAAATTCACGATTGCGCCAGACCGCGCTATCGTCACGCCATGCCGCCGCCCGATCAGTCCGATCACGCCGAAGCCGACGCCCCCGGCCTGCGCAAGATCGTGCATATCGACATGGACGCCTTCTACGCCAGCGTCGAACAGCGAGACGATCCCGCCATTCGCGGCAAGCCGGTCGCAGTCGGCCATCCCGGCGAGCGCGGGGTGGTGACGGCGGCAAGCTATGAGGCGAGGCAGTTCGGGGTGCGCTCGGCCATGCCCTCGGTGCGGGCCACGGTGCTGTGCCCGCAGCTGATCTGGCGGCGCCCCCGTTTCGAGGTCTATCGGCAGGTATCGCGCCAGATCCGGGCGATCTTTCGCGACTATACTCCGCATGTCGAGCCCCTCGCGCTCGACGAGGCCTATCTCGACGTCACCGAGGACCTGCGCGGGATCGGCTCGGCCACGCGCATCGCCGAACTGATCCGCGAGCGCATCCGCGCCGAAACCGGGCTCACCGCCAGCGCCGGGGTGAGCTACAACAAGTTCCTCGCCAAGATCGCCAGCGACCAGAACAAGCCCGACGGGCTGTGCCTGATCCGCCCGGGCGAGGGGGCGGCATTTGTCGCCATGCTGCCGGTGCGCCGCTTCCACGGCGTGGGCCCGCGCGGCGCGGAGAAGATGGCGAGGCTGGGGATCGAGACCGGGGCCGACCTGCGCGAGAAGGACATCATGTTCCTGCGCGAACATTTTGGCGCCCAGGCCGACTATCTCTACCGCGCGGCACGGGCGATCGACTTGAGGCGTGTCGATGGCAGCCGGCCGCGCAAGTCGCTGGGCGCGGAGCGGACATTCGCCAAGGACCTCTCGTCTGGTGCGGCCTTGCGCGAGGCGCTGGACAATGTCGCCGGGATCGTCTGGGCGGCGATCGAGAAGGCCGAAGCCAGGGGGCGCACGGTCACGCTCAAGCTCAAGCTCGACGATTTCACCAGTCTCACTCGGGCAAAGTCCTTGCCGCGCGCGGTTGTCGGCAAGGAGGAATTGTTCCGGCTGGGCCACGAATTGCTGGAAAGCGTGCTGCCGTTGCCGCAGTCAGTGCGGCTGATGGGGCTTACCCTGTCGGCGCTGGAGGGCTCGGGGGAAGCGCCGCCCCATCCGGACGACGCGCAGCTCTCGTTGCTGTGATCCATTCGGGCAGGCGTTCCAGGAACTGCGGGGCCAGGTTGTCGGGCAGGCGGTCGAGCGCGAAGAAGTGCGCCTCGATCACTTCGCGCCCATCGGGAACGGGATTATCGGCAGTCAGGCCTGCGACAATGTGAACCTCGTTGGTCACCGGGCCGATTTGCTCGCTCGACAGAGCCAGCAGCAATGGCCGGTCGAGCCGGCAGGCGACCTCCTCGAACAGTTCGCGAGCCGCCGCGGCCAGCGCGTCCTCGCCCCGGCCAAGCCCGCCGCCCGGCGGCATCCATCGGCCCGAACCATAGGAGTGGCGCACCAGCAGCAGGCGCTCTTCGGCATCGAAAGCCAGCACCCGGCAGCCCGCCAGCCGGGGCCGCCGCACCCGCCACCATTGCAGCCGCACCCGGTGCGCCATGCGAAGCGCCACGCGGTGGGCGGGGCCGGGGATCAGGCGAAGCATGTCACGGGGCGGGTCGCGGCCTTGAGCAGGCGTGCGACCGGCAAGTCGTTTTCGCCGCAAGCGGCCGATTCGAACAAGCGCCGCTTCTCCGCGCCCCGGATGACGAACAGGATCTCGTCGCAATCGAGCAATGCGGGCATGGTCAGGCTCAGGCGGTCATAGGGCGCTTCGGGCGGCAGCGGATCCGGGGTGATGCGGCGCAAGGGCATGGCATCGTCCGCGCGCGGATCGGCGGAGGGGAACAGCGAGGCCACATGCCCGTCTTCCCCCATGCCCAGCCAGACCAGCGCGAAGTGCGGCGGCTGCGCCTGTTCGCACAGCGCCACGCAATGCGCGCCTGTTGGGGCGAGGATGCTCTCGATCCGGCCGATGTTGCTGGCCGGATGGCCCGCCGGAACCATGCGGTCGTCGGTCGGCCAGACCGAGAGGCGCGGCCAGTCGAGCGGGTGCTGCGCCAGTTCGGCGAGAATGGGAAAGGGCGTCGATCCGCCCGGCACGGCGATCGCCGCTGGCCCATACGCCAGAGCCTTGCCCAGCCTGCCAGCGAGCCAGAGGGCAATGGCGGCATTGTCTGCGCCTTCGATCATGTGCAGGTCCGGCATGGACGGGGCCATAGCAGCGTGTGCTGCGAAGCGGGAGGGGCGGTTCAGAACAGCCTTGAGCCGACGAAGAGCGCGGCCAGCAGCAGCACTGCTCCGGTGCCCCGCCGCAAGGGCTTCAGTCGCTGCCATTCGAACAGCTCGGGCGCGGCCCAGGCCGCCGCCAGCATCAAGGCACCGCCCATGGCTCCGCCCGCCCCGGCCGGCAGGGCCGCGCCGGTGGCGACAGCCATGCCGAACACCAGGAAGCGCGCCGCATCGCTCACCTGGTGCGCCAGCAGCACGACAGCTGTCGCGGCCAGCGATCGCGTCGGCTCCTCCGGCTTGCGGCCGGGCGAAAGCAGCAGCGATTCCCCGCCGGCAAAGGCCAGCACGATCGCCGCCAGCAGCGTGCGGGCCCGATCGTTGAGCCACGGCGTCACTTCCAGCGATAGCCAGGCGGCGAATGCGGCCGTGGCGAAGCTCAGCACCACGGCAAGCACCAGCAGCGCGGGCCGCTGCCCCGTGCCGGAAGAAAGCCGGGCGACTGTCACCTGATCGCGCGCGCCGATCCCGGCGAGCAGTACGGCAATGAAGGTGAAGAGAAAGCCGGTCATCGCTTCAGGCGGCGACAAGCCAGTGGCGCGCGCCGTCAAGCAGGGCTTCGTGGGCATAGCCGGAACCGGCGGGCGCCGGCTTGGCGGCAATCCCGTTCTCGTTCAGCCACGCCGCTCCTGCCGCGGGATCGTCAAGGCTCCACGCGAGGGCATAGACACCGGCATTGGGGCCATTGGCGAATTCGACCAGCGGCCCGGCCCGGGAGTCCTCTGGCTGGAGCACAAGCAACCTGGCGTCGGCAACCTCCACCAGGGTCGCCATGGCCCGCTGCGGCCATTCGACCTCTTGTGGCGGGCTCGCCGTGCCGCCCAGCACTTCCGTCAGGAAGGCTATCGCGGCGACCGGATTGCGCGGGGCGCAGACGATATGGCCGATGGCATGCGGGCGATTGGGCCGTCCCACTGCCCAGTCGCGACGCCAGTTCGGCAGGTCCCAGGGATCGTTGGGCATGCGGTGGTCGGTCAGTTCCATGATGATCCCGCCGGTGCTCTTGGGGTGCAGGAAAATCAGCCCCGGCCCCGTTGTGTTGAGCAGGATGCCCTTCGCCTCGCAATGCGCCCGCGCCGCCTCGCAATCGGCGACACGGAACGAGATGGAGTGCCAGCTCGGCCCGGCCTTGCGAACATAGCGGGCGTACATGAAGTCCATGTTGTCCGGGTCGCGCGGCGACATGACCTCGATCATGTGGTCGGCGACATAGAGCAGGGCCGCGTCGCGGTCCTCGGGCGGGTAGTAGCTTTCGTGGAAGACGATGCCGCCGAACACGTGCTGGTAGATGTGGCGCAGCCGCTCGCACTCCGGCGCGGCGTGGATCGTGTGCAGATAGCGCAGCGCGCGCAGCGGATTGGCTTCGGCCATGATTGCTCTCCCCGTGTCGGGGCGAGACTAGGTTCGTTCGCGAGGTATGGGAAGGGCTGGAGCGGGTGAAGGGAATCGAACCCTCGTATTCAGCTTGGGAAGCTGCTGCTCTACCATTGAGCTACACCCGCGCGCCTGCGGCCAATAGCTTTGCGGCCCTGCCGTGTCAAAAGGATCGCCCGGGCGGCGACGAAATGTGCTTGTAAAAAAGGGCTTACGGCCCGCTCGGGATAATGGTACGGCGCCGTTCCATTATGTCATCCAGCATGTTCAGGGCGAGGGCGTGGCAGTGTCCGCACGGTTGAAATCCATCGGTATCGGGCTTGCCGTTCTGGCCGCGATCGCGGCGATCGCCTGGTATGTGCATTACCTGCGCACAGGGCGATATTTCCAGGAAACCAACGACGCGGCGATCCAGGCAGACCAGGTGGCGATCGCCTCTAAGCTCTCGGGCTATGTCCGCACGGTCGCGGTTGCCGACAACCAGCAGGTGGCGGCGGGCGCCCTGCTCGCCGAAATCGACCCGTCCGACTACGAAACCAGGCTGGCCGGCGCCGATGCGGGAATCGCCACGGCGCTGGCTGCCGAAAGGGCCTCGCGCGCCACACGGGCCGAGGCGGAAGCTGGGGTGGCGCAAGCGAGAGCCGGGGTGCAGGCCGCGCTCGCCGCGCAGGCCTGGGCCGCGCGCGAGACCACCCGCTATCGCGCGCTGGTTTCCGAGGGCATCGCGCCTGCCGAAAAGCTGTCGGAGCTTACCGCCAGCCATGAAAAGGCTCTGGCCAATGTCGCCTCGGCGCGCGCGGCTCTGGTCCAGGCCTCGCGCCGGGTCGAAACCCTGTCGGCCGAGACCGGGCGGACTGCCGCGCAGGCGGGCGCCGCACGGGTGGAACGACTGGCGGCGGCAAACGA
>JAYRPK010000169.1:0-12240 GCA_041911195.1 Novosphingobium sp.
GCGGAAACGATCGACCGGACCTTCGACGAACTGCGCGCGGCCGTCTGGCAGGACCTCGCCGCCGACGGCGTTCCCGAGGGGGACCGCGAAGTGCGCTTCGAGGTCGACATGCGCTGGTTCCTCCAGCGCTGGGAACTGACCGTGCCAATCCCCGGCGATCCGGCGCGCGGCGATGCCGGCAAACAGGTCGAGGCACTGTTCCGCGAGGAATACCTGCGCCGCTTCGGCGCGGCATCGACGACCACTTCGGGCATCGTCGAACTGGTCGGCATCCGCGCGGTGGGCATTGGCCACATGGCGAGCGTCGAAGTGGCGGCGGCGAACGTTTCCTCCAGCGCGGCGCGTCAGGCCGGCAGGGCAGGCACCCGCCCGGTCAACCGCAAGCGCGGCGCGGCGCCTGAGCATGTCAATGTCTACCACGAGCCCAGCCTGCAGCCGGGCGACTGGTTCAACGGTCCGGCCCTCGTCGATTCACCGGACACGACAATCTGGGTTCCGGAAGGTATGGTGGCCCGGTTCGATGCCGAGCGTACTCTGGTGATCGAGGGCAAAGAATGAACGTCCAGGCCAGCAGGACCGACGATCCGATTCTCCCCGAGCTGCTCCGCTCTAGGCTGGAGGCGATCGGGCAGGAAGCGGGCGCCGCCGTGGTGCAGACCGCGATCAGCCCCATCGTCACCGAGTCCAAGGACTATTCCGTCACCATCCTCGACGCCGACGGCTCGATCATCTCCGCCTCCGGCCTGATCGACCTGCACTACGGCGCGGTGATGCACGCGGTGCGCTCGACCATCGCGGTGCATGGCGCGACCATAGCCCCCGGCGATGTGTTCGTCGCCAACGATCCGCATTCGGGCGGCGGCCTGCATCCGCAGGATGTTGTGATCCAGCGGCCGGTCTTCGTCGACGGCAAGCGCGTGGCATGGGTCGCGCTGGCGGCGCACATGATGGACATGGGCGGCATGGTGCCTGGCTCCTCCGCCGTGGAGGCGACCGAGTGCTACCAGGAGGCCCTGCGCCTGCCGCCGGTGCGGTTGATCGCAGGCGGGGTCGAATGCGAGGATGTGTGGAACATCATCCGCATCAACCTGCGCAGCAGCGACCTGATCGAGATGGACATGCGCAGCCTCGTCGTCGGCGGCGCGGTGGCGGAGGGCAAGCTTGTCGAGCTGATCCGCGACATGGGCCATGCGCAGTTCAAGGCCGCCGGGGAATCGCTCGTCGCAGGCTGCCTGCGCGTGCTGCGCGAGCGCATCTCGCTGATAGAGGACGGCTTCTACTACTCCACTGCCTGGATTGAGTGGGGCAACGGCGTCATGCGCATTCCCTGCAACATGGAAGTGCGCGGTGACCGGGTGATCTTCGACCTGTCCGAAGCCCCGCCGCAGGTGCCCAGCTTCATAAATTCCAAGGAATACATCATCCGCGCGCAGATCGCCCCGCGCATGCGGCAACTGCTGGCGCCGGGGCTGCCCTACAACCAGGCGATCCTCGATATCGTCGAGATCATCTGCAAGCCGGGGACCATCGTCCACTGCACCATGCCCGCCCCGATCGGAGCGGCACACATGGATGCGGCCATGGCGGTCTATACGGCGGTCGGCCAGTGCATGCAGCTGGCGCTCCATGCCTCGCCGCAAGCGCTGGAGCGGGAGAAGGCCACTGCGCCCTCGCTCTCCGCCTATGGCACCGGGCGCTGGTCATACCTCGACCATGCCGGCGTGCGGCGGGTCTATACGCTGATCGACGGGGCCTTCTCGGGCAGCCCGGCGGGAGCCTATCGAGACGGCATCGACATCAAGTCCAGCCAGATCCCCGGCGGCAACCAGCTCGAATATGCGGACGTCGAAATCCTCGAAGCGGCCTATCCGCTGCTGTTCGAGGAACGCCGTGCCACCGACGGCACCCACGGCTACGGCAAGTACCGCAGCGGCCTCGGCTGCCAGGAAAGCTTCTACGCGCACAACACCGACAGCCTCGTCGGCAACATGACCGGCACCCGCGCCTGGTTCCCCTCGGCGGGGGCGGCGGGCGGCATGCCAGGGGCGACCATGCGTTTTGCCGTGACGCGCGAGGACGGCACTTTCGAGCCCATCGACATCCACCAGGTCGGCGTCGCCATCAAGGGGCGCGACCGGTTCGAGATGTATTGCGCCAGCGGCGGCGGTTTCGGCGATCCGCTGGACCGCGAGGCCGAGGCCGTCGTGCGCGATATTGCCGAAGGCCGGCTGCTCGTGGACGTAGCGCGCGAGGTTTATGGCGTGGTGCTCGATGCCGCTGGCGAACTGGATCGGGCGAAGACCGAAGAGAACCGCGGTGCGATTCGGCAGGGGCGGCTGGCCAATGCCAAACCGGCGGAAAAGCCCTCCGGCATGGAGAGCGTCAAGGTTCGCCCCGGCGAGGGCATTCCCCTCTATCCCGGCGTCGTCCAGCTCGGCAATCTGGCCGTCGCGGAAGAGTCGGGCGCGGTGCTGGCACTCGCGCCGGACAACTGGCTGGATGGCTGCCCGGTGCTGGAAGTACAGATCGACGAGCGGGCCGGTGGAACCGTCCTGCGTTCGCACCTCGATCCCGCCACTGGTCGATCCCTGTTTGTCGATGTGGTACGTCTGGGCGATATGCCCTCGATTGAAATTCGCCCGCACAGATGGGCCCAAGCAACAGAATTTGGGGCAGGGCACAACCTGCCCCAAGCAGAAGGAGTGGAGATATGAGCGGTCATGACCTGGTAATCCGCAATGGCACCGTGATCGACGGCACCGGGGCCGAAGGCTATATCGCCGACATCGGCATCTCCGGCGGCCGCATCGCGGAGATCGGCAAGATCGCGCCCAATGGCGCCCGCTCGATCGATGCCGAGGGCCACGTGGTTACCCCCGGCTTCATCGACGGCCACACCCACATGGACGCCCAGATGCACTGGGACCACCTCGGCACCAACTCGTGCTGGCACGGCGTCTCGACCGTGGTCATGGGCAACTGCGGCTTTTCCATCGCGCCGATCCGAAAGGGCAAGCAGGAACTGGTTGCCCGCAGCCTGGAGCGCGCCGAGGACATTTCCGGCGAGGCGATGGCGGCGGGGATCGACTTCTCCTGGGAGCACTATGACGACTACCTCGACGTGGTCGACGCCCTGCCCAAGGGGATCAACCACGCCGCCTATGTCGGCCACTCGGCGCTGCGCACCTTCGTCATGGGCGAGCGCGCCTTCACCGAAGAGGCCAGCGAGGACGACCTCGCCGCGATGCAGGCCGAACTGAAGCGGGGGCTCGATGCCGGTGCGCAGGGCTTTTCAACCTCGCGCAGCTTCGCCCACCTGACTTCGGACGACAAGCCGGTCGCCTCGCGCCTCGCCAACCGTGATGAGGTCTGGAACCTGGTCCACACGATGAAGGGCCGCAAGGGCGCGATCTTCGAGCTGGCGCACGAGATCATCCTGCCGGGCAATCCGGAAGGCGATGCATACTGGAAGTGGCTCAAGGACCTGACCATAAGCTCAGGCGTCGCCACAACCTATGGCGTGCTCGGCGGCTTCGCGATGAAGCAGCTCGACTACATCGACGACGTGGCGGCCTCCGGCGGGCGGATGTTCGGCCAGACCCACAGCCGCGGCGTCTCATCGCTGTTCTCGTTCCGCACCGGCTTTCTGTTCGACAAGCTGCCCGCCTGGACCCAGTTCCGCGCCCAGCCGCTTGAGGCGCAGAAGGCGCAGCTCTCCGATCCCGAAGTGCGCGCGCGGCTGATCGGCGCGGTCGAGAACGCGGACTACGGGGTGATTTCCGGCGCAGAGGGCAAGCCGCCCGAGTGGGATGCGTTCTATTACTACCACTCGGTCATGCCGCCGCACCGCTCGCTCGCCGAACTGGCGCAGGAACAGGGCAAGGCCCATCCGCTGGAAGTCTTGTTCGATCTTGCTGTCGAGACCGACCTCGATGCACTGTTCATGCAGTACCTCACCCGCGCCTCGGATGAGGATACCATCCATGTCATGCGCCACCCGAGCTCGATCATGACCTTCTCGGATTCCGGCGCCCACGTCGGCCAGATCGCCGACGGTTCGATCCAGACCTACCTCCTGGCCCACTACTGCCGCGACAAGGGCCTGCTTTCGCTGCCCGAGGCGATCAAGTTCATGACCAGCCGCGCGGCCGATGCCTGGGGCTTTACCGACCGCGGCCGGCTGGCCGTGGGCAATGCGGCGGACATCAACGTGATCGATCCGGCGACGGTCGGCCCGGAAATGCCGACGGTGGTGCATGACCTGCCCACCGGCAAGCGGCGGTTCTCGCAGCGGGCCAAGGGCTTCCGGGCAACCTTGGTCAACGGCCAGGTGCTGACCGAGAACGGCCAGCACACCGGCGCGCTGCCCGGCCAGCTGCTGCGCCGCAAGGACTGACGCCATGCCCGCCATGCCGCTTGCCCACGTTAGTTGGGCCATTGCCGACAACGAAGATCGCAAGCGTTGCGACGCCTTCTTCATGGACCTGTTCGGCGCCCAGCACGTCTACGAGATACTGATTACCCCGGAAAACTGGGAATCCGGTCTCGATCGCGAAGAGCGGCTGATGATGATCGGCGACACGATGATCATCCCCATCGCGCCGGGCGGGCCGGGGGAGACGTCGAAATCGCCGACCGGCGAGATGCTGCGCCGCAATGCCGGCCCGATGCGCTGGCTGGGGCTGGCGATGAAGGTTCCCGACCTCAAGGCGGCGGCGAAGCAGTTCGAGGCCAAGGGCTTCAAGCTGCACTACGATCCCGGGATGGAGGAGATCTACTTCCTGGTCGGACGCAAGCAAGCGCTGGGCGTGCGGCTGGAAGTGATGGCGCACGACCTGCCGGACGATCCTCGTCTGGTCGATGGCTGGAACCCGATGCGCTGGCGCGACGAGCACCCGCTGGGCATCGAGGGGCTACAGTCGATCGGCGTGTCCGCGCCATCGGCCGAGGCCGCGCGCGATACTTTCGGCGAGCGGCTGGGCCTTCGCGAACTGGGCGAGCGGGACTTGCCGGGTGCGCGCTGCATTGCCTTCGATCTGGGCGATACGGTGATCGAGGCCATGGTGCCGACCGACGATGCATCCGATCTCGCCAGGCATGTGCGCGAGACGCAGGGGGTTTACTGCATGACATTCAAGGTGCGCTCCACCTCGGCCGTTGCGGAATACCTGCGCGGCAAGGGGCTGGAACTCATCGACGACGGCGCCGGCCGGATCGCCATCCGCCCGGACCAGGCCTTCGACCGGCTGATCTGGTTTACGGAAGAGGCAGTGGCGGGTTATCCGGCGCTTGGATCGAAGATCAGGGAAGTGGTATTGGCCGCGCACTGAGAGAAAAAAGAGAGAGGAAGCCATGGCAGAGCAACGCCTCACTATCGTATCGGCCGATTGCCACGCCGGCCCGCGCCGCATGGTGGATTACCGCCCCTACCTCGAACAGCGCTTCCTTGCCGACTTCGACGATTATTGCGCCCGGATCGACAAGTTCGAGGCGGAGATCGGCAGCGGCCTCGAAGGCGGCGGCGCGCCCAGCTATGGCGAGACCGGGCTGTGGGACCCTGAGGCGCGCACCGCGCAGCTCGATGGCGACGGCGTCGCCGCCGAGGTGATCTATGCCCAGGGCTCGGTCGCATTCCATACCTATCCGGCGGTTGGCGGCGGCCAGAAGGTGGACTTCAAGGCCACTCCCGAACAGATCGCCGCCGGCTGCCGCGCCTACAACCGCTGGCTGGCGGACCTGTGTGCCAGGGATCCTCGGCGCCACCTCGGCATCGCCCGGGTCCCGCTGCCCGATGTCGATGCGGCGGTCGCCGAAGTGGAATGGGCCGCCAAGAACGGCTTGCGCGGCGGCGTGCACATGCCGGCCATCGTCTCGGCGGAGGCCGTGCCCTATTTCAACGACCCGATGTACGAGCCGTTCTGGGCCGCCTGCGCGGCGAACAATATGGTGCTCAACATGCACGGCGGCGCGAACCTGTTCTACGGCACAGGGCCGGAAGGCTTCGCCCTGACCCTGTCCGAAGTCGACTGGATCAGCCACCGCGGCCTTTCGCACCTGATCTTTTCCGGCGTGTTCGAGCGCTACCCCAACCTCCACCTCGCCATGACCGAGCAGCGCAATCACTGGCTGCACCAACTGCTCGACGATTTCGACTCGGTCTATGCCCATACCGGCAAGTTCGGCGCCAATGCCCGCCTGCCGAAGAAGCCCAGCGAATATTATCTGAGCAACTGCTTCATCGGCGCGAGCTTCCTGTCGCGGCCCGAATGCGCCAAGCGCGGCGAGGTCGGCGCGAAGACCTTCATGTGGGGCTCCGACTATCCGCACAGCGAAGGCACCTGGCCCTATACCAACCAGGCGCTGCGCTATGCCTTCAGCTGCGACGTTCCGTCCGGAGAACTGGCCCAGATGCTCGGCGGCAATGCCGCGCGCTGCTATTATCTCGACCTTGACGACCTGGCGGACGTTGCCGCGCGCGTCGGCCCGACCGAGGCGCAATTGCGCGAGCCGATCGATGTGCTGCCGGGCGAAGCGCCCGGTGACGAGCCCGTCCGCAGCTGGGCCTTCCGCCGCCACGGCGCCTGGCACTGAGGAGAACGCGCATGGAATTTCGCCCGCTCCATCCCGATTTCGGCGCACAAGTGATCGGCTTCGATGTGATGAACGGCCGCGATCCGGCCGATATCGATGCCCTGCGCCAGGCCTACGACCAGTATTCGCTGCTGCTGTTCCGTGGCGGCGAGCATTTGCCGCACGAGCGGCACCTCGAGATTGCAAGCTGGTTCGGCCCGCCCGATCCGGTCGACAATTCGGGCAAGGGCGATTTCGTCTCGGTGTTGCACAATCGCGATGCGGCGGGCTCGATGCAGCTGCCGTTCCACTGCGACCTCACCTATACCGACTTCCCGATCAAGGCGATCTGCCTGCAGGCGATCGAGCTGCCTGGCAGCCCGACATCCACGACCTTCGTCAGCAATTTTGCCGGCTGGAAGCACTTGCCTGCGGAACTTCAGCAACGGCTGGAAGGCCTGACCGTCGAGCACGTCCACATCTCCAAGGTGGCCGAATACGACTGGCCGGACTTCATCGCCGAGCACCCGGTCAAATTCATCCATCCGCGCAACGGCCGGCCGATGCTGATGTGCACTGAGCATCACGCGACCCGCATCCTGGAGCTGGCGGAGGACGAAAGCAGCGCGCTGATCGCCGAGCTGTTCGAACGCCAGTACGCCCCCGAGCGGCAGTATGAACACGTCTGGCAATTGAACGACGTCGTCATGTTCGACAATCTTGCCGCCCAGCACGCGCGGCGCGAGAAGTCCGACTATGCCGGAGGCCCGCGCGCACTGCAGCGGGTGGCGCTGTGCGAAATCACCCTGCAGCAATCGATCGACATGGCCCGCGCGAAGCAGGCCGCCTGATCGTCTCCCCGGAAGGGGAGGCGCAAAAGTTCAGAGAGGAGAACCACGTACATGCCGACACCCGAAATGCCGCAAAAGGCCCCCTACGCAATCGAAGTCGAGGCCGGCAAAAGCTATTGGTGGTGCTCCTGCGGCAAGAGCGGCAACCAGCCGTTCTGCGACGGCAGCCACAAGGGTAGCGAATTCGTGCCCCAGAAGTGGGAAGCGAGCGAGAGCAAGACGGTCTATTTCTGCGGCTGCAAGCAATCGAAGAACGGCGCCTTGTGTGATGCTTCGCATCGCACTCTCTGAGAGCAGACGGGTGATGCGACACATCGTGATCTTCAGGGCTGTCCTGGCGCTGCTGGGCCTTCTGGCAGCGCAGGCGGCGGTTGCGGAGCCGGCAGGCTATTCGCTGGGCGAGAAGCGCGTCAGCTACACGGACGAGAGCCGGCCGATCAAGGCCAGCATGGGATTTGCCGGCTCGCCCAGCCGGCGGCTCGACGTGCTGGTCTGGTATCCGGCTGCCAGGGGCGGCATCGACGCGCCCATGGCGAAGGACGGGCCCTGGCCGCTGCTGCTGTTCAGCCACGGCACCTATGGCCATGCCGATGGTTTCATGCACTTGGTCAACGAGCTGGTGGCGCACGGCTATGTCGTCGCCGCGCCGGACTATCCGCTGACCTCGCGTAATGCCTGGACCCATATCAAGGGCCCCGATATTTCCGATGTGTCGCAACAGGTGAGGGACGTCCGCTTCCTGCTCGACCGGCTGACCTCGGACCCGGCCATTGCCCCTGCGATCGACAAGGAACGCATCTCCGTGGGCGGCCATTCGCTGGGCGCGGTGACCAGTTATTTCCTCGGTTACGGCGTGCAGACCCGCGATCCGCGCATCAAGGCGCTGGTGCTGGTCGGCGCGGGCGATCCGGTGCAGGCGGCGATGTCGCAAGACATGGGCCTGTTCGGCACGGCCCATGCCGCGGTTCCGCTTCCCGCGCTGTACCTGTCGGCGCAGAACGACGTATTCGCCCGCATGATGGGCAGGGCGCATGCGGCATTCATGCGGGTCGAGCCGCCCAAGTACGAAGTCATGGTCAAGCGCGGCGCGCATGTCTGGTTCCACGCCGAGATGGAACGCCATCCCCAGGGCAAGAATCCCGACTGCCTGTTCTTCGAGCGGATGAGCCCGACGATGAAGGTCCCCGGCTGCGAAGGGCCGGTCGAGATGATCGATCCGCTGCGCCAGCAGGCGATTACGCTGGCGGCGGTGCGCTCGTTCCTTGACGGCTACCTCAAGAACGATGCGGCGGCGTTGGGGCGGCTGCGGCAGATCGACAAGGAATTTCCCGAAGCGGAGCTGCTCACCGGCGAATAGTCAGGTGCCGTAGGCCAACAGGTCGTCGCTGCCGGTGCGGCACAGGCGGATCAGCTCGTTGAGTTCGGCAATGTGCAGCGCCCGGAGCAGGCGCAATCCGGCCACGCCCGGCTGGGTCCAGCGCAGTTCGGCGGCAAGCGTGCCATAGCCGTGGATGCGCAATTCGACCGTGCTGCCGATCGTCAGGCCATCGGTATCCAGATTGCCGATGCGCAGGCCATCGAGCGACGCCTCGACCAGCAGGCCGCGGCGCAAACCCTCGTCGGACGATATGGCCACCATCCGCCGCACGGCGAACCGCTTGTGTTTGCGGATGAAGAGGACGTTCACGCCAAGGCCCCTCGCTGACACTTTCGTGTCAGTGAGGAGACCATGAATTGGTTACTATGGAGTTACACTCAGGCGAGCGCCGCCTTGAGATCCTCGACCAGGTCGGTGCGCTCCCAGGGGAAGAAGTCGCCTTCCGCCTTGCGGCCGAAATGTCCGTAGGCCGCAGTCTTGCGGTAGATCGGCTTGTTGAGCCCCAGGTGGGTACGGATGCCGCGCGGGGTCAGTCCGCCCAGCTTTTCGATGCCCATGATCGCCGCTTCGATCTTATCATCGCCGACCTTGCCGGTTTCGTGCGTATCGACATAGAGCGACAGCGGCTTGGCGACACCGATGGCATAGGCGAGCTGGATCGTGCAGCGCGTGGCAAGGCCCGCCGCGACGATGTTCTTGGCAAGGTAGCGGGCGATGTAAGCGGCCGAACGGTCGACCTTGGTCGGGTCCTTGCCGGAAAAGGCGCCGCCGCCATGGGGCGCCGCGCCGCCATAGGTGTCGACGATGATCTTGCGGCCGGTCAGGCCCGCGTCGCCATCGGGTCCGCCGATCTCGAAGCTGCCGGTCGGGTTGATGTGATAGACCGTCTCGCGCAGCAGCACCGGCGGCAGCACTTCGGCCACTACCCGCTTCACATAGGCGTGCAGCTCGGCTTCCTTTTCGCCCTGGTCATAGCCGGGGGCGTGCTGGGTGGAGACGACGATCGCCGTCGCCGCGACAGGCAGGCTGCCTTCATAGCGCAAGGTCACCTGGCTCTTGGCGTCGGGCTCGAGAAACGGCGCCTTGCCCGAATGGCGGTCGGCGGCCATGCGCTCCAGGATCTTGTGGCTGTAGTCGAGCGTGGCCGGCATGAGGTCGGGCGTCTCGTCGGTGGCATAACCGAACATGATGCCCTGGTCGCCCGCGCCTTCGTCCTTGTTGCCAGAGGCATCGACGCCCTGGGCGATGTGGGCGGACTGGCCGTGCAGGTTGTTGGAAAATTCGAAGGTCTTCCAGTGGAAGCCCGCCTGCTCATAGCCGATGTCCTTGACCACGCCGCGCACCGTCGCCTCGATCTCGTCGAGCGCGCCGGGGGCCCACTGACCGTTCTCGTAAACGCCCTTGCAGCGGATTTCGCCGGCTAGGACGACCTTCTGGGTGGTGGTCAGGGTCTCGCAGGCGACTCGCGCCTCGGGGTCCTTGGACAGGAACAGATCGACGATCGAATCGCTGATCTGGTCGGCGACCTTGTCGGGGTGGCCTTCGGAAACGCTTTCGGAAGTGAAGAGATAATCGGAACGCATGGTTGTGCCAGTCCTTACTGTATCTGCGTATAAGGAAATCTTTATATGCGGTTTGCGCCTCTAGCGGCGAGAGCGCCGCCTTGCAACCAGCACGAGACCAAGAAGTACCGCAGCCCAGCCGAGGGGCAACAGATTGCCCAGCCGGCTGAACAGGGTAGGCGCATGGGCCGGCGGCACAAATCCATCGAGCCGGGCCGACTTTCCCGATGGGATGGACTGACGGACAACACCATCCGCGCCGATCACCGCGCTGATGCCGTCGGTGGTCGAACGCAGCAGCGGCAGGCCTTCCTCGATCGCCCGCATGCGCGCTTGCGCCAGATGCTGCGGTGGGCCCCAGGCGCCGAACCAGCCATCGTTGGAGAGGTTGACCAGATAGTCCGGACGATGGCCCGGCTGAACCACTTCGCCTGAGAAAATGATCTCATAGCAGAGCTGCAAGCCAGCCTTGCCCCATGGCCCCAGGTCCAGTGTGTGCGGCCCCGGGCCCGGGATGAAGTCCATCGAGCCGGGAACCAGGCGTGAAGCGCCCAGCGGCTCCAGCAACCAGCGCATCGGCAGGTATTCGCCATAAGGCACCAGATGCGCCTTGGCATAAGAGCCGCGGATCGTGCCTGTCCCGTCGAGCGCGGTCACGGTGTTGGCTGCCCCTTCAAGCTTGCCATCGCGGAATGAAAGGTCGGTCGTGCCGGTCAGCAGCAGGCTGTCCTTGCCCACGGCCCCGGCGATGCGGGTACGGGCCAGCGCGGGATTGGCGCCATAGGTATAGTCGACATAGGCGAGTTGAGGATAACCGTCCTGCAAGTAGTCCTGCACTCCCGATTCCGGCCAGAGCACCAGCCGCCGCTCGCCGGGCTTGCGCTCGCGCGAAAGGCCTGCTGTGATCTGAAACTGATTTTCGAAATTGGCGGGATCGTTGAGCTTTTCCTGCGGGATGCCTGGCTGGACGACGGTGTAAGGCAGAGTGCCTTCGGATCGGTCGCGATGGCTTGGCAACAACATCAGCAAGGCGGGAAGCACGACCATCCCGGTACCACGCAGGTCGAAGTTCCCCCGCTTGGCCGCCAGAAGCCAGCTTCCGGCGAGCAGGGCGACAAGGCCGGACAGGCCATAGGTCCCCAGCCACGGCGCCAGCGAGGCGAGGCCCGGCCGTTCGAACGGGCCCAGCGCCGCCATGCCCAACGGGTTCCAGGCAAAGCCGGTGAATACCCATGCCCGCATCCACTCGGTGACGATCCACCAGGCCGCGAAGGCCAGGATCAGCGCCGCGTAGTTCGCCTTGCCAAACAGCCGCGCGCCCAGCGCCGCCAGCGCCGGATAGACCGCCAGGTAGAGCGAAAGCAGGAAAACCGCGATCCAGCCCAGCCAGGCCGGCATGTTGGCCTGATAGGTAAAGGCCGTGGCGATCCAGGTGTTGCCGATGGTAAAATGGCCGACCCCGAACAGCCAGCCGATCAGAGTGGCCTGCTTGAGGTTGGGCGCGCGGGCCACCAGTTCGATCAGCGCAGCCAGGGCCGCCAGCGTCAGCGGCCAGGCATGCAGCGGCTCGAATCCGCAGGCGGCAAGCCCCCCAAGCGCAACCGCGCACCAGTGGGGGTGCGCGGCGCAGCGGTTCAGGAAGTTTCGGACGAATCCCATCGCGCGGGCATTAACCGCACTTGTCCTCCTTGGTATAGCCAAGAAGATCGCCGGGCTGACAATCCAGCTCGCGGCAGATCGCTTCCAGCGTCGAAAAGCGGATCGCCTTGGCCTTGCCGGTCTTGAGGATCGAGAGGTTGGCGAGAGTGATGTCGATCCGCTCTGCCAGTTCGGTTAGCGTCATCCGGCGAGCGTGGAGAAGGTCGTCGAGCTTGCAGGA
>JAYRPK010000170.1:0-2928 GCA_041911195.1 Novosphingobium sp.
GAACAGGGCGGCCAGCCACTGTCCAGGCGACCTGCCGAACAAGGTCACTGCCAGGACCAGTTCGGAAGCCAGCAGCAATGTGAATGCCAGGGCCCCGATGGCCAGGCCATCGCGCCACTGCGCTGTGCCGTTTCGGCCCACGATGCGGCGGGAAACCGCCCAGCTGGCGGCAAGCATGAACGGCATTTCCAACAGCACCGCTCTGGTCTCGCCCAGGCGAGGCGCGACAAACAGCACGCGCAAGGTTCCCAGCAGGAAGCCGATCAGGAAGACCGTCGCCCAGTATTTGACGGCCGGAATGACGATCCCCTGCACCACTAACCCTGCACCGCCTTCATCCCCTGGGCCATGGCCCGCAGCGCATCCGCCTTGGGCATGGCCAGCATGGCGTCGAACTGCGCCTTGTAGGCCGCATTGGGGAAATAGGTCGGGCCATTGGCCATGTTGTCGAGCGTCAGCCTGGCCAGTTCGCGCGGGTCCTGGACATTGGCGATCTTCGACATGTCGATCCCGGCACGTAGACCCGCCTCGGTGTCGGTGGCGCCCGGGCAGCAGGTGAGCACGTCGACGCCGCTCTGCGCCGCTGCCGCCTCGGCGTAGAGGCCCTCGCCCAGATGCACCACCAGCGCCTTCATCGCCGCATAGGCGGCCGAGAACGGGCAGCCCATCAGCGCCTCGATCGAACTGACCATCAGCAGGCCTCCCTTCCCCCGCGCCTTGAGCCGGAGGAGGAAGCGGTGCGCCAGGTGCAGCGGGGCATGGCAATCGACCGTGAGCATTTCGGTCAGCTCGGCCGGGTCCAGCGTCTCGTGAAAGCCGCGCACGGAAAAGCCGGCATTGCTGACGACAAGGCCCACATCGTGGCCTTGCGTGGCGTCCGCAAGCGCCTGGGGTGCGGCGGGATCGGCAAGGTCGGCGACGACGACATCGACCGTGACGCCATGTTGCGCCCGCAGCCTTGCCGCCAGTTCCTCGAGCCGCTCCTTGCGGCGGGCAGTGATCACCAGGTCGAGCCCGCGCTCGGCCAGCTCCTCGGCAAAGCCGCGCCCGATGCCCGAGCTGGCGCCGGTGACCAGCGCCACCGGCCCGTAACGATCCTTGAACTCTCCCATCGCTCTCCCTTTCGTTTGTCCAGCCTGCCTAACCCGGCGCGCAAGGGAGGGGAAGGATCAACCGTCCAGAATGGCGCACCAGTCGCTGCGCCGCCCGCGCCAGGGTTCGGCCAGCCCTTCGCGCACCAGCTCCTCGCCGAGGCTGCGGCCATTGCGCACGACGATCCGCAGCAGGCGGCCATAACGGTCGCGGTCGCGCTCGGCGGGTC
The DNA here is from genome assembly GCA_041911195.1 of Novosphingobium sp. Taxonomy (GTDB): domain Bacteria; phylum Pseudomonadota; class Alphaproteobacteria; order Sphingomonadales; family Sphingomonadaceae; genus Novosphingobium. Next base: position 1,322 of record JAYRPK010000170.1, read on the forward strand.
GCAGGTCGAACGGCCCGCGATTGAGCAGGCCGATCAGCCGCCGCGTTGCCGCTTCGCCCAGGACCAGCTCCTTCCGGCAACCGGCGGAGTGGGTTTCGGGCGCATTGATATCGGCTATGCGGATCTTCTCGCCCCGGAGCCAGAAGGTGTCGCCATCGACGACGCAAGTGTGATGGGGGCCGGGATCGCAAAGCGCGAATGCGGCGGCGGCGAGAGTGGCTGGCGTGCTCATGGCCGCGAGATGCGGCCGCGAATCCTGGCGCGTTATCCGTAGGATTCCCTGCTAAGCGTCCATTTCAGACGCTTAGGAACAGCCCCGCCAGCGCGCCGGACATCAGGTTCGACAGGCTGCCCGCCAGCAGCGTCTTCAGCCCCAGCCGCGCGATCACCGGGCGCTGGTTTGGCGCAAGCCCGCCGGTAACCGCCATCTGGATGGCGATCGAGCTGAAATTGGCGAAGCCGCACAGCGAGAACGTGACCACCGCGACCGTGCGCGCCGAAAGGTCCTTCGCCTGGCCCAGGTCGATGAACGAGACGAATTCGTTCAGCACCACTTTGGTGCCGAAATAGCTCCCCGCGCGCAGCGCCTCGGCCCAGTCGGCCGCGCCGATCAGCCAGAATATCGGGGCAAATGCGTAGCCCAGCAACGACTGGAAGGTGACGCCCTGGAAGCCGATCAGCCCCGCCGCCCAGCCGACGAAGCCATTGGCCAATGCCACCAGCGCCACAAAGGCCAGCACCATGGCGCCCACCATCACCGCAAGCTTCACCCCGGTTTGCGCGCCTTGCGAGGCGGCCATGATCACATTGGCGGGGCGTTCCTCGCCAGGGTCGAGCGCGGCTGCGGTATCAGCCGGCTTGTCGATCTCCAGCCCCCGGGGATCGGGCATGATCAGCTTGGCCATCAGGATTCCACCCGGCGCCGACATGAAGGCGGCGGCGACCAGATAGTCGATGCGGATGCCCATGGAGGCATAGGCGGCGAGGATCGTCCCCGCGACCCCGGCCATGCCGACGCTCATCACCGTGAACAGTTGCGAAGGGGCAAGGCTCGCCAGGTAAGGCCGGATCACCAGCGGCGATTCCGATTGGCCGACGAAGATGTTGGAAGCCGCGCACAGGCTTTCGACCTTGGAAACGCCGGTGACTTTCTCCAGCCCCCCGCCGATCCAGCGGATCACCAGTTGCATCAAGCCGACATGGTAGAGAATGGCGATCAGCGCGGCGAAGAAGACGATCACCGGCAGCGCCGAAATGGCAAAGCTGGTGCCGCCCACTTCCGGCTTGGCCAGCGGACCGAACAGGAAGTCGGTCCCGGCATGGGCATAGCCGAGCAGCGCCGACACCCCGTTCGAAACCGCCTGCAGCACCAGGTTGCCGGCCGGAACGTAGAGCACCAGTGCGGCAAAGCCCGCCTGCAAGGCAAAGGCCGCCCCCACCACGCGCGGGCGAATGGCCTTTCGGTCGGACGAGAATGCGAAGGCGACCAGCAGGATCAGGCCGATGCCCAGAATGCTCTTGGCTGCGTCCACGCCGAATTCCCCCCCTGCCAATTCTCCGGGCTATAGGCACTGCCACCGCGAAATTTGCAATGGCCAAGTCGCCAA
>JAYRPK010000171.1:0-3595 GCA_041911195.1 Novosphingobium sp.
CCCTATGGGTGGTTGGGCCGGGGGAGCGGGGTGGGCGGTGGTCGTTTCATATTGGGTTATGCCCTGTCCCCATCCGGGACTCGCGGACTGTTTTAATGGCGGCGGCGCCTGATTATGGTGCCGCGCATGGGGGATACCACCGATCGCCGAGACAACCCGGGGCAGGAGCCGCAGGAATCCTATGGCGTGCTTGCCGGCTGGACGCACCGCGAGCTTCAGGGCTACGTCGATCTGCGACTGCAGACGATCCGTTCGACCCGGCGTGAAAAACCGGGCGAGCCCGATGTGCATCATATCGTCATGACCAGGGGGCAGGCGGCCGTGCTGGCCAATTATCTGTTCCAGCTTTCCGAAACCACTCCGCCAAGGCGCCGCCGCAAAGGGATTCTCGGCAAGTTGCTGGAAGGCTGATCAGCCGGCAGCCGGTTTCTTGCCCCAGTCCGGGTAGGCAGGCAGGGTGAAGAGCAACGCCCCGCTCAGCAGGCAGGCGATCGTGCCGGCGATCAGGAACGGCGTGTAGCCGCCCGCCATATCGTGAACCATGCCGGCCACCAGCGGCCCCAGCGCGCTGCCGGCGGCAGTCAGCGAGGTCATGAAGCCATAGATCACGCCATAGTTGCGCATGCCCGAATAGCGCGCGGTGAGGTAGCTGGCGATGTGCAGCTTGGTCCCCGCCGAATAGCCGTTGGCCAGCATGGCCAGGACAATCAGGCTGGGCGAATGAATGCCGTCGATCAGCAGCAGGAAGGCCAGCGCGGTCGAGGACAGGGTGATGCCCCCCACCAGGTTGGCGCGGTAGCGGTCGAGCAGAACGCCGGTGACCAGCTTGCCGGCGATGCTGGCGACCCCCACCAGCATCGACAGCCAGGCCGCATTGGCGCGAGTTACGCCGGCGCCGGTCAGGATCGGCACCTGGTGGACGACCAGCCCGATGGTGACCAGCATGATCATGAAATTGGATATGCCGATCCGCCACAGCGCGCCATCGCGCCAGGCTTGCGCAACCGTCAATCCGGTGAAGTCCGGGCGGCTGGCCGCCTGGGCCGTCTCGGCGCCCTTGCGGTCATGGGCATCGAACAGGAACAGCCAGCAGACCAGCAGAGTCAGCCCGCCCCAGCCGCCGGCCAGCATGACATAGGCGAGCCGCCAGCCGTATGTCTCGATCAACCAGAAAGTGACTGGCGGTCCGACGATCTGCGCCAGCGCGACCCCCGACAGTGTCAGTGCCAGCGCTAGCGCGCGCTGCCGTTCGAACACGCCGGCGACCGCGGTGGTCCACACCGTCGTCTTCACCGAGATCGAAATCGTCGCATAAAACAGCCACAGCCCCAGCCATTGCCAGGCCGAGCCGTTGGCCAGTGCCATGGCGGCGATGCCGATGGCGGACAGGACGATCCCGGGCAGGGCCAGCCGCCGCGAACCGTAACGATCGATCAGCACGCCGAAGGGCGGTGATAGAAGTGCGGTCGTGATCCCGGAAATGGTCACGCCCGCCGATAGCAGCGTCCGGTTCCAGCCGAACTCCCTGCCGACCGGCTCCATGAACATGCTCATCGTGTGGGTGAGCACGGAAAAGAAGGAGAAGCCGATGCAGCTGGCCAGCACCAGACCCCAGCCGCGCCGCCATTCTTCCCTGCCCGGCCGGTCTGCCTCGCTCAATGCATGTGTCCTCTCCAACGAGGAGATTAGCCGCTCGCCCTGCCATGTCCATGGGCTTGCCACCCGAGTCCTGCCTGTTCGATGCGCCTTGCACTCGGCTCTGCCCTGCCCCATCTAGGCGCGACCTACAGGAGCGACGGAGCAACCGCCCAATGGCCACTACGCCGACCACCACCGCCGAACCCGCCATTGTCCTCACTCCGCCAGATCCGGTGCCGGTGGTTACGCCGGAAAAGGCGGTTGGCCTGGTGCCCGTCAATGCCGAGGCCAAGACCAAGCTGGAAGAGCGGGCCGACCAGTTCGTCGAAGACCTAGTCGCGCAGGACAGCAATTCTCCCGAGTTCGGCAAGCGGGTCGATCAACTGACCAATATGGGCCGCAAGGAAATCCAGGCCGCCGCAGGCCAGTCCAACCGGTTTCTCGACCGGCCGGTGCGGGCCATGGACAAGGATACGGGTGTCGGCGCGCGGCTCGCCGAACTGCGCCGGGTGATAGAGGATCTCGATCCGGGCAAGCAGGGCAACCTTTCCTCAGGCCGCAAGTTCCTGGGCATCATTCCCTTCGGCAACAGCCTCAAGAAGTATTTCGACAGCTACGAAAGCGCCCAGGGGCACATCCAGGGAATTCTCGATTCCCTCGCTTCGGGCAAGGACGAGCTGCTGATGGACAATGCCGCCATCGACGTCGAGCGCGCCAAGCTGTGGGAGGCGATGGGCAACCTGGAACAGATGATCCATATCTCGCGCACGCTGGATGACAGGATCGAGGCCAAGGCGGCCGATCTGGACGCCAGCGATCCGGCCAAGGCCAAGGCGCTGCGCGAGAGCGCGCTGTTCTATATCCGCCAGCGCACCCAGGACCTGCTCACCCAGATGGCGGTTTCGGTGCAGGGCTATCTCGCGCTGGACCTGGTCAAGAAGAACAATGTCGAACTGGTGAAAGGCGTCGAACGGGCCAGCACCACCACGGTTGGCGCGCTGCGCACCGCGGTTACGGTGGCGCAGGCGATGGCCAACCAGAAGCTGGTTCTGCAGCAGATTACCGCGCTTAATGCCACCACTGCGCAGATCATCGATTCCACCGGCCAGATGCTCAAGGACCAGACCGGCAAGATCCACGAACAGGCCGCTGCCTCCACCATCCCGCTCGAAACCCTGCAGCGGGCCTTCCAGAACATCTACGACACCATGGATTCGATCGACGCGTTCAAGCTGAAGGCGCTAGATTCGATGAAGCAGACGGTGACGACGCTCACCGCCGAGGTCGAGAAGTCCAAGGACTACATCGCCCGGGCCGAGAGTGCGGCGAAAGTGAGTGAGGCCACTGAAGACAATCCGCTGCTGAGCCTGGACGAGGGCTGAGCCTTGCCCACTCCGGCCGAAGAAAGCGACCGCATCCTCGCACAGGCGCGCGAATCGCTGTTGCGCAACCAGGCGGGCGGGCGGCGGCTGGCGCCGATCGGGCGGGGTTCGTCGGAATTGCGGCGGCAGCATCAGCTGAAGAAATTGCTGGCGATGCTGGTCGCGGTGGTCGCCGTTGTCGTTGCGTCCTTGGGCGCGGCGATATTCCTGAGCGGGATCGGTCTGATCGGAATCGTCATGACCGTGCTGGCGGTGATGGCGGCCGTTGCGGTCTTCAGCATGTGGCCCGACATCAAGGTTCCCGCGCTCGATGGGCTCAATCGCGGCAATGCGCGCACTCTGGTTGCCAACACCGAGCTGTGGCTGGAAAGTCAGCGCCCGGCCCTGCCGCCACCAGCGGTTCAGCTGGTCGATGCGATCGGCGTTCAGCTCGATGCCCTGGGCCTGCAGCTCGAAAAAGTGGGCGAAGAACAGCCGGCGATCCGCGATGTGCGCAAGCTGGTGGGCGAGCATTTGCCGGGCGTGGTTTCGGCCTACACCTCGATCCCCGCGCACTTGCGGCAGGAACAGCAGGC
>JAYRPK010000172.1:0-2911 GCA_041911195.1 Novosphingobium sp.
CTTGGCACCGAGGCGCCGCAGAGCGCGATCATTTCGGTCATCATGCCCGATCTCGATCGCGGCGCCGCGATGTGGGAGGCGCTGCTGAAGGAAGGCCTCTACGTCAACCTGGCAAGGCCGCCAGCGACGCCTGCCGGAATGACCTTGCTGCGCTGCTCGCTTTGCGCGGAACACAGTGCAGAGCAGGTCATCAAGATCGCCGGAATGTTCGAGCGGGCCGGGAAGGCCACCGGGATTATCTGATGGTCTGCCTCAAAATTCGCGGAAGAGCGAATTTCGAGGCGGCACCGGCCCGCTATTCCTCGCGGAACTTGTCGTGGCAGCCCTTGCAGCCATTGCCCAGCGCGGCAATCCCCGCGCCGATGGCCGCCACGTCGCCGGCGACAGCAAGCGCATCGAACTTTGCCGCTTCCTCGACGAATTTGGCGCTGGCGGCCTTGAATTCCTCCGGCTTGGTCCAGACCGTCTGCAGCGCGTCAGTCCTGATGCCATCGTCAGGACCGCTGCCGGCGGGGAACCACGTCTCGATCTTGGGCGCCGAAGCATTGATCGCGGCGGAGGCTTCGCGGATCTTGGCAAGATCGGGCTTTTCGGCCTTGGCCTGATCGGTGATGGTCTTGAAGTGATCGCCCATCGCCTCGAAGCTCTCGTGCCGGGCATCGGCGGCGCGGCCGGCGGGCGTATCGGGATTGCCGCAGGCGGCAAGGGCAAGGGCTGGAATAACAACCAGAGTCAGGCGCATAAAGTCGATCTCCACAGGCAAGCCAGACCCTTCTGCCCCAGAGCCAAGTGCTTCGCAATTGGCGCTTTGTATCAAATTGTTGTCTGCGTTGCCCAGGTCAGGTGATAGAATGACCATGGCCGAATGGAACGGCAAGAAAAGCGATCGGGAGTCCGAAATGGCGGAAATGTTCGAACTGCCGCGCAAGACGCGCGACATCCAGAACCATCACATGGATTCGACCTTCTGGGACCAATTCGTCTTCCGCCAGGGCGATGTCGTCGTCGCCACTTACGGCAAGTCGGGCACGACATGGACGCAGCAGATCGTCGGCCAGATCCTTCTCGGCCCCGATCCGGAGCTTGAGACGGCGCAGCTTTCCCCCTGGGTCGACCTTCGGGTTCCGCCCAAGGAGGTGAAAATGCCGGCGCTGGAAGCCCAGACCCATCGCCGCTTCGTCAAGACTCACCTGCCGGTCGATGCGCTGCACTTCTCGGACAAGGCCAGGTACATCTTCATCGGCCGCGACGGGCGCGACGTGATGTGGTCGATGTACAACCACCACGCCAATGCCAATGCCCTGTGGTACGAGGCGCTGAATGACACGCCGGGCCGCGTCGGCCCGCCGATCCAGCCGCCGCCCGCCGACGTCTGCCAATATTTCCGCGAGTGGCTGGACGGCGACGGCTATCCCTTCTGGCCGTTCTGGGAAAACATCCGCAGCTGGTGGGAAATACGCCACTTGCCCAATGTGATGACGCTCCACTTCGCCGAGCTCAAGCGCGATCCGGGCGGTCGCATGCGCGCGATCGCCGAGTTCCTCGGGGTCGAGGTCAAGCCGGAGCACTGGCCGCAGATCGAGCAATACTGCTCGTTCGACTGGATGAAGCAGAACGGCGCCAAGGCCGCGCCCCTGGGCGGTGCATTCTGGGAGGAAGGCGCGCAGATCTTCATCAACAAGGGGACCAACGGCCGCTGGCAGGAGGTTCTGCCCGCCGCGGACAGCGCCGCCTATGAAGCGCGGGCGCGCGCGGAACTGGGCGAGGAATGCGCTGCCTGGCTAGGGCAGCAGTAGCCCTTACCCCTTCGGCCTTCTCGGCACCAAAGGCCGGTGATAGCTGACATCGCTGCGGTCGCGCGCGGCCTGGCAAGGTTCCTCGGCGGTATAGGCCGGGGGTACCAGCGCGCTCATCGCGGATTCGGGCACGTCGAACTTGCCTTCGATGATGCACACCCGGTTGGCGATGCGCCACTCGGGGCCATTGGCGCCCTGCCGTTTCTGGAAATGATCGACGTAGCGGCCGGTCGAGACAAAGTGCGGCCCCTCGGCGCGGACGCCGGTGAATTGGTAGTAAGTCTCGGTATAGGCGTCGTTACCCACGAGGTCGCAATAATGGTTGAGGATGCCGTGCTGCGTGCTCTCGTGCGCTACGGTGGTGGTGTCCGCCCAGTCGATGAAATCGTCGGGATGGCCGACATAGTTGCCATGATCCTCGATCGCATCGTCCCAGTAGCACGAGCGGGCAAGGTCATGGTCCAGCCGGTCTAGCCCGCGGGCGTATTTCATCATCACCCGCAGGATTTCGTCGCGGTCGAGCTGCTCGCGGATGCGGCGTTCGAGGTCTGCGTCCATCTGATTAGTCCTTGAGGAATTCGAGAACGGGCGGCGCGATCAGCGGCCAGCGCTCGAAACGGCCGCGGCGGGCGGCGACATCGTTGGGGAAGGTCGAGACGTAGTTCCACTCCTGGTCCTGCCAGGGCGGTTCCTGCATGGTCGAATTGGGCAGCAGCTCGTGCACCCATTCCGAGGTGCGGCGGGTATGCGCCATGTCGCTCTTGCCGCTGCGGAAGACGAGGATGGGCATGGTCAGCCCGGCAAAGTCCGCCGCCGATATGCCCGGCATCGGCGTCTCTTCGCTGTAGTTGAAGGCCTTGGCCCATTTCTGCATGACTTCGATAAACTGGTCCGGATCCTGACGCAGCAGGATGTCGCGGATGCGCGGGTTGCGCGAAATCTGGTCGGCCCAGCTCGGCAATTCGGCGACGGCCTCCATCCCGCCCTTGGAGGCGGCGGCAACCTGGTCGCCGCAATAGAACCAGGCAAGGCCCGCCAGGCCGATCGCCCCGCCCGAAAGCCACCAGACGGCGATCTTGTGGACGTTTTCGGGCATGCGGATGGCGGTCATCAGC
>JAYRPK010000173.1:0-7177 GCA_041911195.1 Novosphingobium sp.
CAAGAAGCGCACCCGCCGCAAGAAGGCCGAGGCCGCTCCCGCCGAAGAGGCCGAAGCAGCACCCGCCGTGGAAGAAGCCCCCGCTGCGGAAGAAGCCCCCGCCAAGTCCGCGCGCAGCCGCCGCAAGAAGGCCGAAGCTCCGGCGCCTGAAGCCGAGCCGGTTGCGACCGAGGAGGCAGCCGCCTCGCCGGTTTCATCCAGCGATGTGGAAGCCGAAGCCGAGGAAGGCGAAGCGGCCACCCCGCGCCGCGGCTGGTGGCAGCGCACTTTCGGCAACGAATAGGCGATATCCCGACCTGAGCCTGTCCGTTCGATTTCGGACAGGCTCAGGGCCGGACAGCTTTCAGGGAAACCCGGTCTGCCCCATGGCCCGCGCGTAAAGCGCGCGGTAGGCCTCGACCATCGTCTTTTCATCATACTCCGCGCGGGCGCGCTTGCGGTTGGCCATGCCGATGGCGCGGCGCGAGTCCGGATCTTCGGCAAGGCTGCACAGGGCTTCCGTCAGCGCCCCTTCGTTGCCCGCCGGCACGATGAACGGCAGGTTTTCCGGGGCGACCATCGCCGCGACATCGCCCACTTGCGGCGAAACCACCGCCAGTCCCGCCGCCATGGCCTCGACCACGGAAATCGGGAACTGCTCGCTATCGGATGACAGGGCGAAGAGATCGAACAGGCCCACGGCCTTTGCCGGATCGGCGACATGCCCGGGCAGGTGCACCCGGTGCGCCACGCCCAGCCGTGAGGCCTCGGCGCGGATGGCTTCGCCTTCGGGCCCGTCGCCCAGGATCACCAGTTGCCAGGGCTCCGGCAAGGCGGAAAAGGCGCGCACCAGCCGCGGTAGGTTCTTCACCGCGCGAAGCCCCGCCAGGGTGCCCAGCCACAGTTCTTCAGGCCGCTTGATCACGCGCGGCAGGGCGTCGCGCTTCGGCTTTCCGCCATAGGCCTGCACATCGATGCCGTTGGCAATGCGATGCACCCGCCATTGCGGCTGGCGCCAGGCTTCGAAGGCGATCTTTTCGAGCACCGTGGAAGGCACGACCAGCCCCGAGGTCCGGCCCAGGGCAATCCGGCGAAACCAGTTGCGCGAGCGCTTGAGGCCGCCCGCCTCGTCCTCGTTGAAGCCGTCTTCGTGGTGGATCAGCGGCGGCAGGCGCATCAACTGGCCAAACAGGGTGTGCGCCAGCACCGCATCCATCGCGCCCCAGTTGTAAGTCAGGACCAGGTCGTAGCCGCGCATCGCCTCGGCAATGCGCCGCAGCCGTTTTGGTAAGGGGCGGCCGGTCAGCGCTGGAAACTGGCTGGCATAGAACACCGCAATCGAGGGATCGATCGCCGAAGCGGCTCCCAAGGCCCCCTGCTTGGCCGAAACCATGGTGTGCGCGACGGTATAGCCGAAAGCATTGATCAGCTTCGCCGCGCGCAGCTCCTTGCCGCCCGGATCGAAGCTCGCAAACAGATGGAGAATACGCAATGACCCGGTTCCGCGTTCAGGTCACTTTGGCGAGCAGCCGGCCGATCGCCGCCTGGCATTCCGGCTCGTCGAGCGTCGGGGCGTGGCCGGTGCGGGCGATGGTCACCGCTTCCGAACCCGGCAGCCGCTTGAGCATGGCTTCCAGCGTCGCCGCGCCCAGTACGTCCGACAATTCGCCCCGGATGAACAGAACCGGTTTGCCGCCCAATGCGTCCAGCGCCGGCCACATGTCCACGCCCGGCGCACCACCCTCAGCGAAGGGTTCGGCGATCTTCATGTCATAGTCGAACACGATGCGGCCATTGCCGGTCAGCACCATCAGCCGCTTGGCCATGGCCAGCCAATCCTCGATCTTGTAGTCGGGATAGGCGATCCGCTGGCTTTCCTCGATCGCGCGGGCGGCATGCATCCAGGTGGCAAAGCTGCGTCCCTGCCCGACATAGGTGCGAATGCGCGCAAGCCCGGCTTCCTCGATATCCGGGCCAATGTCATTGAGCACGGCGGCGGCGATCCGTTCCGGCCCGGTATAGGCCAGCAACATGGTCAGCAGCCCGCCCAGCGACGTGCCGATGGCGACGAAGCGCTCGATGCCCGCTTCCTCCAGCAGCGCGGTGATATCCTCGGCATATTGCATCGGGTTGTAGCTCGCCGAATCCTTGGCATAGGCGCTGTCGCCGCGCCCGCGCAGTTCGGGGCAGATCACCCGCCAATCACCGGCCAGCCGCCTGGCCAGGTTCTCGAAATCGCGCGCATTGCGGGTCAGGCCCGGCAGGCACAGCACCGGCGGGCGGTCCTCGCGCCCGGGATAGTCGCGATAGTGCAGTTTGAGCCCATCACGGCTCGACCAGTAACCGTCGGAAAAATCGTTCATATGCGGCGCGCGGCCCTGCCCTTCCGTATCGCCCTGCTTGCAAGCCGGGCACCCTGGCCCCACTATCGCCCGATGCGCGCCGAACCGCAAGCTTCACCCTATCGTCCGGACTTCCGGCTGTCGCAGCTCGCCGGCTGGATCGGCGATCCGGTCGATGCCGCGCGGTTTCTCGCGCACCGGCTGCGCTTCCGCAACGATCGCTGGGCGCGGGCCGTGGGGCTGGACGGCCTGAGCGACGAGCAGTGGCTGGATCATTTCGGCCGCTTTGCTCCCCTGCCCGGCAATATGCCCCGCCCGCTGGCGCTGCGCTATCACGGCCACCAATTCCGCAACTACAACCCGCAGATCGGCGATGGGCGCGGCTTCCTGTTCGCCCAATTGCTCGACAATAGCGGCCGCCTGCTCGATCTCGGCACCAAGGGATCGGGCCAGACCCCCTGGAGCCGCGACGGCGACGGCCGCCTGACGCTGAAGGGCGCGATGCGCGAGATTCTCGCAACCGAAATGCTCGAAGCCCTGGGCGCCAACACCAGCAAGACCTTCTCGGTGATCGAGACCGGCGAGGAACTTTGGCGCGGCGACGAGCCCTCGCCCACCCGGTCCGCCGTGCTGACCCGGCTCAGCCACGGCCACATCCGCATCGGCACATTCCAGCGGCTGCGCGCCTTGCAGCAGCGCGAGGAGATGGAAGCGCTGGTCGCCTATTGCCTGGAAACCTTCCCCGGCCCGCCTCCCCCCGAAGACGCCCCGGGGCGCGACGAGCCGGCCGTCATCCTGCTTCACCAGGTGGTCGAGCGCATGGCCGACATGGCCGCCTCGTACATGGTCGCCGGATTCGTCCACGGCGTGCTCAATTCCGACAATATGAACATTTCGGGCGAAAGCTTCGACTATGGCCCCTGGCGCTGGCTGCCTGCCTGGGATCCGAGCTTCACCGCCGCCTATTTCGACCACTCCGGCCTCTATTGCTTCGGCCGCCAGCCCGAGGCGATCCACTGGAATTGCGCGCAACTTGCCGTTTCGTTGCGCATGCTGGCAGAAACCGACCCACTGATCGCCGCGCTCGACCGGTTCGGTGCCCTTTACCAGCAGGCCATGGTGCGCCGTTTCCTGTGGCGGCTGGGAGTCGAATCGCGCCGGTTCGATGCGGACCTGGCGCTGGTCGCAGCCGCCGAACAGCACATGGGAAAGGCGGCGATAGCGCCCGATGCCTTTTTCCATGCCCATCGCGGCGGGCGCCATCCGCCTGACAGCGAATTCGGCGAACTGCTCCGCCAGTTCGCTCCGGCCGGTGACGATCATCCCGTCTGGCATGCCCCCGCTGCGCCCACGAACGTCATTGATGAAGTCGAACGGTTGTGGAGCGCCATCGACCAGCACGACGACTGGGCGCCCCTGCAGCAGAAACTTTCCGAAATCCGGGATTTGGGCGCGGCCTTGGGCGAAAGGCCAATCCCTGCCGGACATATTTAACGGCGCTTAAAGAATCCGGTAATTCCTGCTGTGCTACGCAGCCCGCGGTTGCAGTTCCGCCTTGCTCTCCGGCAGGGCCCTTTCAGGTTTGGTCGGCAGGCTTCGTGAGCAGCGATAAGATCATTTCCATCGATCCTTGCACTGGCGAGGAAGTATGGCACGGCAAGACCGGCGACGTCGACGAAGTCGTAGCGCGCGGACGCCGCGCATGGCCCGCATGGGCGGCACAATCACTGGCGACCCGCATGGAAATGATGCGCCGCTTCGCCAACGAAGTGCGCAAGGATCACGACAAGCTGGCGGAACTGATCGCGCGCGAAACCGGTAAGCCGATGTGGGACGCGCGAGCCGAGGTCGAACAGGTCGTCGCCAGGGTCGAGATCTCGATCCGCGCCAATTCCGAACGCAATGCCCAGCGCAAGCTCGACAATGCCCTGCAGGGATCGACCGCGGTGCGCCACAAGCCGCATGGCGTGCTGGCGGTGATCACGCCGTTCAACCAGCCGGCGCTGCTGCCCATCTCGCACATCCTGCCCGCCCTCATCGCCGGCAACGCGATCGTGCTCAAGCCCAGCGAGAAGACTCCCGCGACCGCCGAAATGCTGGCCAAGTGCTTCAACCGCGCGGGCATTTCCGCGGCGGTTGTGCAGGTTCTGCCCGGCGGGCCGAACGAGGGGCAGGAATTGGTCGCGCACGAGGGCATCGACGGAGTGCTGTTTTCCGGCTCCGCCCATGTCGGCATCGGCATCAACCGCAAGCTTGCCACCCGACCCGACAAGATGGTTTCGCTGCACATGGGCGGCAACAATCCGATCGTCGCCTGGGATACACCCAAGGTTGCCGACGCGGCCGTGCTGATCGTCCAGTCGGCCTTCGCGAATTCCGGCCAGCACTGCGCCGCAGCGCGGCGGCTGATCGTCAAGGACGCGATCTACGACGAGCTGATCGCCGAATTGAAGAGCCTGACCGATCGGATCATCGTCGGCAGCCAGTTCGACGAGCCCCCGCCGTTCATGGGCCCGGTCATCGACAACCTGTCCGCCGACGGGCTGACCGAGAGCTTTCTCTACATGCTCAGCAACGGCGGCCGGGCAATCAAGCACCTCAAGCGGATGGACGACGACCGCCCCTTCCTGACCCCGGCGATCATCGACACCACCGCCATGCTCGACCGGCCCGACGTCGAGCTGTTCGGCCCGATCCTGCAAGTCATCCGGGTGAACGAGTTCGACGAGGCGATTGCCGAGGCGAACAATACCCGCTTCGGCCTTACTGCCTCGCTGATCGGCGGCAGCCCGCAGGAATACAACCGCTTCTGGGCGAACATCCGCGCCGGCGTGGTCAACTGGAACCGGCCTACCGTGGGCACGTCGCCCGGCGCGCCCCTGGGCGGGCTGGGCCTGTCGGGCAACCACCGCCCCGGCGCCTATTACGCCGCCGACTACTGCGCCTATCCGGTCTCCTCGGCCGAACTGGAACAGCCGCGCGCGATCATCGGAACCGGCTTTCGCGAGGCGGTCTACGCCTGATCCTCGATGGGGGCCTTTCAGCTTCCGTTCGAAACCAGATCGACCCGGGTCAGCCCGTTTTCCAGCTTGCTCGCACGCACCGCATAGGTGGCGCGCGCCTTGTTGCCATCGAGCGCATGCACGCCATTGGCCAGCCAGTGCCTGGCATCGATGCCGGCAGCGGCAAGGCGCGTGTAATAGAAATCGACGACTTCGTCCGTGTCGACCGGCGTCACGAAGCTTGCCACCCGCAGGCGGCAACCGTCTCGATCGGTTCCCGCCGCTTCCTGCATGTGGCCGCGGGGATAGATCGCCAGCGGCGCGGGCAGGTTGAGCGACCACGCCATGGCGTATTCCGCCTTGGCCGGACAGGTGCCGCCGACGCCGCGCACCGATGCGGCGAGTTGCGCTGCGGTAACTCCGGCGGCCGTTTCGCTTTCACCGTCCTCGGGAAACGGCGCGGACTTCAGCGATCCACCGGCAAGCCTGCGCGCTTCGTCCCTGGCCGCTTCGATGGCCTGCGGCGTGCGCTCGATCGCGGGCAGTTCGATCACGGGAGGACCGCCTGCGACAATGGCGGCGGCGGCAAGGTTCTGGCTGGAGAGATCGGTATCGACCATGATCGGATCGGCCAGCGCGCTGACCAGCGCGGGATCGCTGTCCGGCTTGATGGCGGCAGGATCGTCCTTGCCGCAACCGCCCAACCCCGCGAGGCAGGCGAGCATGACAAGCGCGGTGGGATGGATCTTGGACATGGCTGGCGGATCGTCCGGTTCGTCCGCGCTCTAGCCGATCATGGTAAACATCCGGTTTCGTGCCCGCAAAACTAAGGGGGCGCCCCCGGCGGAACCGGAGACGCCCCCGCAGCGCTCGTTGCGAGACTGCTGCGCTGCATGATCAGCCCGTTTCGCGGGCAATCAGGTCATCAACGGCAACGCGATCCGTTGCGGTCGATCGCTCGGCCGATCAGCGCGCCGCCGGCCACGCCCAAAATGGTCCCGGCGGTCTTGTCGCCGCGGCGACCGACGATTTCGTGGCCAATGACGCCGCCCACCGCGCCGCCGATCAGCAGGCCGACGGTGCCGTCGCTGCGACGGCAGCGGTAACGCCCATCGCGTCCGCGCCAGACCGGGCCGTCGTAATAGCTCGATTCGCGATAGCGGCGGCGGTCGCCGTAATCATTGTAGCCGTCGTTGTCCCAATGGCGGCCATGGTTCCAGCCAGCCTGCCCGACCGAAAGCACAGACGGGGCGGCACTGCTGCCAGTGGCCAGTGATGCACTTGCCGGTGCGGCAGCGGCCATGGTCGTCCCTGCGGCAAGCACCAACATGGCGGTCTTGAAGTTCTTGGTCATGGCGATTCTCCTTTCCAGAATTCGACCCTCATTTGCCTTTTTCGTTTCGCCGGGTCCCATCATGCCAGCCGATGCTGAACGGCAAGCAACGCATCCGTCAGCCTTGCCGGAATTGCGGCAAGCCGTGCCCTTGCATGCGACGAAACGCCGGTTGCTGGAGGGATGTCGCGCGATTAGGGCATGCCTTTGCCTGCAAATCAGGGGATTCAATGAAGCGCGGATCGGTATCGAATGCAGGCGGGTTACCCTATGCACTGGGGGCATACCTGATCTGGGGGTTGCTGCTGCTTTACCTGATTACGGTGCGCCCGGTGCCGCCGCTTGAGTTCGTCGGCTGGCGAATAGTCTTTACCCTGCCGATTTGTCTCGCTGTGGTGGCGCTGCGGCGGCAAGGTGCGGAACTCTGGGCGGCCATCGCGAACCTGCGCATGCTCGCTTTGCTGAGCCTGAGCGCATTGCTGATCGGGGCTAACTGGACGATCTATACCATTGCCATCCAG
>JAYRPK010000174.1:0-4185 GCA_041911195.1 Novosphingobium sp.
GAGCGCATGCAGTGGTGGATGCGCCCCGGCCCGAGCCGGCCCTGGGCGATCTCGAAGCCGCGCCCTTCGCCGAGCAGCAGGTTCTCCCTGGGCACCCGCACATCGGTGAACTGGATCTCGCAGTGGCCGCCCGGCGAATGCAGTTCGCCCAGCACGTGCAACGGACGGATGACCTCGATCCCCGGCGTGTCGGCGGGAATGACGATCTGCGAGTGCTGCTGGTGGCGGGGCCTGTCCTCGTTGGGCGTCTTGCCCAGCAGGATGTAGACCTTGCAGCGCGGGTCCATGGCGCTGGAAATCCACCACTTGCGGCCGTTGATCACATAGTCGTCGCCGTCGGGGAGGATGGTGGTCTGAATGTTGGTGGCATCCGAGGAGGCGACCGCCGGCTCGGTCATCACGTAGGCCGACTTGATGTCGCCCGCCAGCAGCGGCTTGAGCCAGCGCTCGTGCTGTTCGGGCGTGCCGTACCTGGCGAGGATTTCCATGTTGCCGGTATCGGGTGCGGCGCAGTTGAAATATTCCGACGCGCCCAGCACCCGGCCCATCTGCTCGGCCAGCGGGGCATATTCGAGATTGCTGAGCCCCGGGCTCCACGGCGCATATTCATGCGGCAGGAACAGGTTCCACAGGCCTTCCGCCCTGGCCTTCTCCTTGATCGCCTCGCCGCCCGGCCAGGGCGTCCAGGCGTTCGCCGGATCGTGCAGGAAATGGTCGCGCTCTTCCTCGATGGGATAGACCTCCGCATCCATGAAAGCGATCAGCCGGTTGCGCAGCTCCTGCACCTTGGGGCTGTATTCGAAGTCCATCTTCTACTCCTTCAGAGCGTCACGCCGCCATCGGCGACCACGGTCTGGCCGGTGACGAAGCCGGCCATGGGCGAGGCGAGGAACAGCGCCACGCCGGCCATTTCCTCGACCGTGCCGAAGCGGCCGAGCGGTATCTTGGCGAGCGCTTTTTCGCGGCGCTCGGGGTGGTCCATCGTCACCCTGGTCATCTTGGTGTCGACCAGGCTGGGGGCCAAGCCGTTGACCCGGATGCCCTCGCGCGCCCAGGCGAGCGCCAGGGCGCGCACGAGCTGCACTGCGCCGGCCTTGGATGCGGCATAGGCGGGATTGGCAATGGTCGCCTTGAACGCGCCGATCGAACTGACGACGGTGATCGAGCCTTGCGATGCGGCGAGGGCGGCATGGAACCGCTCGCAGATCTGCATCACGCTCGACAGGTTGACCGCGACGACCTTGTCGAAGCCCGCGCGCTGGAATTCCTGCCGCTTGTAGAGCACCGCGCCCTGCGACAGCACCAGGACGTCCAGCCCATCGCCGAAGGGATCGGGTGCGGCGGCAATCGAGGCCTCATCGCCCACGTCCACTTGCGCGTAGCCGAGACCTTCAAGGTCGGAGCCGTCCTCGGCGCTGTAGTCAGCGGCGCTGGCGCGAGTTCCCCAGACGCAGACCTGCGCGCTCTTTGCGCGGAAGGCCTGGGCAATGCCGTTGCCGATGCCGCTGGACCCGCCGACCACCAGCACGCGCTTGCCGGAAAAATCGAGCTCGCCGCTCATCCCAATACTCCCTGCTTCATCCAGCGTGCCGCGCGGGCGAACAGCCATTTCGCCCGGCCGTGAAGGCGATCGCCCACGTCCTTCGGCGCCTTGTCGGCGCAGGCGCGGGCGAAGGTGCCTTCCAGCAGGATGGCGAGCTTGTAGCAGGCGAAAGTCCCGTACCAGTCGATCCGGTCCACGCCTCTCGTGGCATGGGCAGCATAGTGCGCCACCAGCTCGTCCGCCCCGGGGAACCCGTTCCACGGTTCGATCGCCAGCATGCCGCCATCGGTCTGCTGCGGCCAGGTCGCCAGCACCCAGCCGAGATCGACCAGCGGGTCGCCGATGGTCGCCAGTTCCCAGTCGATGATGGCGGCAAGCTCCGGCCCGTCGCTGCGGAACATGACGTTGGCGAGGTGGAAGTCGCCGTGCAGGATGCCGGGCACGAAGCCCTCCGGCCGGTTGGCTTCGAGCCACTGCGCCATGCCAGAAACGTCGCCCAGTTCCTCCGCGCCCGGCCAGCCGGCAAAGTCGGCATAGCCCGCCAGCTGCGATCCCCAGCGGGCGACCTGCCGTTCGAGAAATCCCTCCAGCTTGCCGAAATCGCCGAGCCCCAGCGCCACTGGGTCGAGCGCGTGCAGGCCCGCGAGGTCCTCGATCATGGCAAGGCCCATGCGGTGTTGCACCGCTGCGGCATGATGGCTTTCCGGAATGCCGTTCTGCGGGTTGAAGCCCTCGATCGGCTCCATCAGGTAGAACACCGCGCCAAGCACTTCCTCATCGAGGCAGGCGGCGATCAGGCGGGGATGGGGAACCGCGGTGCCGGCAATCGCACCCAGCAGCCGCGCCTCGCGGCGCATGGTGTCGTTGCTGTTGGCGCGCAGGTGCAGCGGCGGGCGGCGCAGGACATAGTCGCGCCCCGCACGGGCGAAGCGCAGAAGGATGTTCTGGCTGCCGCCGGCGAGTGGCGTCACGGTTTCCAGCGGGCCGGAGCCGAGGCCTTGCCCGTCCATCCAGCTCGCCAGCCGGCCAAGGTCGACTGGCTCGCTCAATTTGCCCTCTGCGCAATCACGCCGCCTGCTTCCAGACCATCGAGCGCAGGTTCGTCCAAACCCAGCCATTCGCCCAGCAGTTCGCGCGTCTGCTCGCCCACTTGCGGCGGGCGGTGGCGATAGTCGGCGGGGGTGGCGGAAAACTTGCCGGGGAAGGCGACAGTCGGGATTTCCACACCATCATCTCGCTGGAAACGGTGCACCGTATTGCGCGCCTCGATGAAGGGGTCGGCGTAGATATCCTTGATAGTGTTGACCGGGCCGCAAGGAACCCCAACGGCGGACAGGCGATCGATCAACTCTCCGCTTTCGAAGGGGCGGACGACATCCTGCACCATGGCCTCGATGGCGTCGCGGTAGATCTGGCGGGCGCGGCTGGTGCGGAAGCGTTCGTCATCGGCCCATTCCTCGACACCCATTTCGCGGCAGAAGGCGCGGAACTGGCCGTCGTTGCCGATGGCGATGATCATGATGCCGTCGGTCACTTCGAAGGTCTTGTAGGGCACCACCGTAGGGTGCCGGTTGCCGAGCCGCGAGGGATTGACCTCACCCACCAGCCATGACGAGCCCTGGTTGGCCAGCATGGCGATCTGCGTGTCGAGCAGCGACAGGTCGATCTGCTGGCCCTGGCCGGTGCGCTCGGCATGGCGCAGCGCCATCAGGATGGAGACGGTCGCATACATGCCGGTCGAAAGGTCGGCCATGGCGACGCCGGCGCGCAGCGGGCCGCCATGCTCCTCGCCGGTGATCGACATGAAGCCGCCCATGCCCTGGGCGACGAAATCGTAGCCGCCGCGGTCCTTGTAGGGGCCGGTCTGGCCGAAGCCGGTGATCGAGCAATAGACGATGCGCGGATTGATCGCGGCAATGCTCTCGAAGTCGAGCCCGTACTTCTTCAGCCCGCCAACCTTGAAGTTCTCGACCAGGATGTCCGCTTCGGCCGCGAGCCTGCGGATCAGCGCGGCGCCTTCCGGCTTGGCGAGGTCGATCGCGGCCGAGCGCTTGTTGCGGTTGGCGCAGAGGTAATAGGCGCTTTCCTGCGGATCGTCCGAACCGTCGGGCCGCTTGAGGAACGGCGGGCCCCAGGCGCGGGTGTCGTCGCCCTTGCCGGGCAGTTCGACCTTGAGCACATCGGCGCCGAAATCGGCGAGGATCTGGGTCGACCAGGGGCCGGCGAGGACGCGCGAGAGATCGAGGACCTTGATGCCGTCGAGGGCTCTTGCTGGCGGGTTTGCGCTCACTGCTTGTTTTCCTGTCTTATCCGAGCCGGACCAGCGTGCGGCCCATGTTCGATCCGTCGAACAGTCCGAGGAACGCGGTTACGGCATTGTCGATGCCCTCATGGATGGTTTCCGTCTGCCGGAGCAGGCCGGCCCGGTGCCAGGCCTTCATGTCGGCAAGGAAGTGCTGCTCAAGGTCTAGGTGGTCGCCCACGATGTAGCCTTCCAGCCGCAGCCGCTTGCCCATGATCAGCGTCAGGTTGCGTGGCGGAGTCACCGCGCCGGCGCTGTTGTATTGCGAGATCATGCCGCAGATCGCCATGCGGGCAAAGGGATTGGCCAGCGCGATGGCGGCATGCAGGTGGTCGCCGCC
>JAYRPK010000175.1:0-8982 GCA_041911195.1 Novosphingobium sp.
GTGATCGGCTTGGGGCCGTTGTGCCCGGCAAAGCAACGCGCGTTGGGGAACATGCCCTTGTTGCGCAGGATATCGATGAAGACGCGGTAACGCCCCTCCGAATGCAGGCGTTCGATCGCCTGGTCGAATATGTTGTCGTAGTTCACGAAACCACCGGAATTGCCGTTTGCCCGCCCTTTAACCCAACACGCGGGCCAAGGCCAGCGGCTTGTCGCTGCACGTTATGAAATATTCTGGCTCATAAGATTCCGGACCTGTTCCTGGGATCGACAAGCCATTCGTAGTCGTATCCGGGGATCACGTGCAGGTCCGGCGCTTCCTGCTTGAGGCGGCGGATGGTTCTAAGCCAGGCGAAGACGGCGTGCCGGTCTTCGGGCACCAGCCAGTCGCTCACCAGCCGGGCGCGGCCGCGCTGTTCCTGCCAGCTCAGCGCCATCGGAGCGACATCGCCGGCGAAGAGATATTCCGCGCCATTGGCCAGGCGCACATAGATCATCCGCGTCCGCGCACTGTGCGAAGGCGCGGGAATGGCGACTACGCCGGGGGCAAGCGCATATGGCTCGCGGTCCGCCGCCTGGCCTTCCATCGACACGACCAGCGCGGCCTGCCGGCGGACATGGTCGACCCGCGCGGCGGCGTCCAGGTGCCGCTTGCTGACGCGGATGCCCGCTTCGGGGCCGATCGCCAGGCCGGGCTCGATCAGCAGCGGCGCCCCCCCGGGCGTTGGCAGCACGAAGGCGATCCGGCCGAGGTTGCGTCGCTTCATGCCGCTGCCGGCGGCGACAAGGTTGCCGGGCAGCAGACGGTGCGCGACCAGCACCATGCCGACGCTCTTTGGCGCGGGCCCGCTCTTGCTGGCCGCCAGCGTTCGCAGATCGGCCATGCGCACCGGCAGGGGCGCGGCCTCGCCGGAGCTGTTGTCGAGCATCAGCCAGTAATACGGCAGCCCGAACAGCAGTGCCATGGCCAGCAGGAACAGGTTGAACCGGCGGGTCATGCTAGAAGGTCTCGATCCGACCAAGGCCGTAGCGGGCGAGCGCCTCGGCAAGGCCGGAGTGATCGGCCTCACGCGCGGTGAACAGGGCCGTATCGGGCCTGTCGCGGACAAAGCTCTGGCCCTGGGTCAGGAAATCCATCCGCCGCGCGATCCCCTCGGCACCGTGGCAGAAAGTGACTCCCGGCCCGAACGCTTCGCTCAGTTCCTCGGTGAGCAGCGGGAAATGGGTGCAGGCGAGCACCACCGTGTCGATCCGCTCGCCGCCCGGCATGGCGCGCAGCCCGGCGACAGCGCGCCCGATCGCCGCCCGGTCCACCCTTTCGCCGCGCAGCTTGGCCTCGGCGGCCAGCACCAGTTCCGGCGCGGCATGGCGCAGCAGCAGCTTGTCCGCGGCGAATTCTTGCTCCAGCCGATCGACATAGCCCTGCCGGATCGTCGCCGCCGTGCCGAGCAGGCCGATCACGCCGGTCCGGGTCATGGCGGCGGCGGGCTTGATCGCCGGTACCGTGCCGACCACCGGAATTTCCAGCACCTCGCGCACTGAGGCCAGCGCGATGGTCGATGCGGTGTTGCAGGCGATGCAGACGAGGCGGGGATGGAAGCGTTCGGTCATCCGGCCGAGCAAGCCAGCCACCCGCGCGGCGATCTGTGCCTCGGTTTTCTCGCCATAGGGCAGGCCGGCGTCGTCGGCGGCATAGATCACCGGTGCCTCTGGCCGCAGCTTGCGCCACTCGGCGAGCACGGTCAGCCCGCCGACGCCGGAATCGAAGATCAGTATGGGAGAGGCAGGATCTATGGGCTGGGACATGCGGGACAACCTCTACCGATCCGGATGCAAAAAGGGAAACGGGGTTCGACATTGATCCGCAAGCCTTTATGACATCGGTTCATGGACTGGCTCTATGCACTCGCCCTTGGATATGCCCTGGGTTCGCTGCCCTTCGGCATGATCCTCACGCGCCTGACCGGGGCGGGAGACCTCAGGGCGATCGGCTCGGGCAGCACCGGGGCGACCACTGTGCTGCGCACCGGGCGCAAGGATCTCGCTGCGGCGACCCTGCTGCTCGATGGCGCCAAGGGCTGGCTGGCGGTCTGGCTCGCCTGGAAGTACTTTCCG
The DNA here is from genome assembly GCA_041911195.1 of Novosphingobium sp. Taxonomy (GTDB): domain Bacteria; phylum Pseudomonadota; class Alphaproteobacteria; order Sphingomonadales; family Sphingomonadaceae; genus Novosphingobium. The sequence goes on from JAYRPK010000175.1 coordinate 2,115, forward strand.
GGCGTAGCACCGCTCGCGGCGCTGGGTGCGGTTGTGGGGCACTGCTACCCGATCTGGCTGATGTTCAAGGGCGGCAAGGGCGTCGCCACCATGGCCGGCATTGCGCTTGGTCTCGGCTGGCAGCTGGGGCTGGCCTATGCGGTGATCTGGCTGGGTGTGCTGGGCATTACGCGCATCTCGTCGCTGGCTGGGATGAGCGCCGCCGTCACTGCGCCGATCGTCGCCTGGGCGCTGGGCGCCACTGCCATGGTCCCGGTGCTGATTGCCCTGGCCGTACTGGTGTTGTGGCAGCACCGCGCCAACTTGGCCCGCCTGCGCGCCGGGACGGAGCCGAAAGTCGGACAGAAAGGCTGAAGGACGCGCTTTCGCAGCAGGAGGTCTTCGCCCGCATCCGGCTGCTGCGCTCGCCCAATGTCGGGCCGGTGAGCTATGCGCAATTGCTGCGCCGCTTCGCCAATGCCGAGGCCGCGCTGGCTGCGCTGCCGGACCTGGCGGGGCGAGGCGGGGCGGCTTATCGCCCTGCAGCGGAAGATCGCGTTGCAAAGGAGATCGCGGCAGTGAAGCGGGCAGGTGCGCGCTACCTGTTTCATGATTCGCCCGAATATCCGGTCCTGCTAGCCCAGCTCGAAAGCGCTCCGCCGATCCTGATAGCCCGGGGCGATGCGGCGATCGCCGCCATGCCTACCGTCGCCGTGGTTGGTGCGCGCAATGCCTCGGCGGGGGCGGTGAAGCTGGCGCGGGAATTTGCCGCAGGACTGGCCGAGGCGGGCTTTGCGGTGGTCTCCGGCCTGGCGCGTGGTATCGACGGGGCGGCCCACAAGGGGGCGCTGTCCGCCGGCGCAACGGTCGGCGTCATCGCCAGCGGCATCGATCTGGCCTACCCGCCCGAGCACGCCGAACTGCAGGAGCAAGTGGCTCAGAACGGCCTACTGCTGGCCGAGCAGCCGCCGGGCACCGAGCCGCTTGCCCGTCACTTTCCTTCGAGGAACCGCATCATCGCTGGGATCGCATCGGGCACATTGGTGGTCGAGGCCGCGCCCAAGTCGGGCTCGCTGATCACTGCGCGACTGGCGGGCGAGTTCGGCCGCGAAGTGATGGCCGTGCCCGGCTCGCCGCTCGACGCCCGCGCGCATGGCTGCAATCAGCTGATCCGCGAGGGGGCGGTGCTGGTGCAATCGGTGGATGACGTGGTGGAACTGCTCTCCGGCTTCGACGGCGTGCCCCGCTCCACCTTTCGCGAGGAAGCGGCGGACTGGTTGCCGGCGGAGGACGAGGGCTCGGCGGAACCGGCCGACCTCGCTGCCTTGCTCACCACCGCGCCGGTCGGGGTGGACGAACTGATCCGCCAGTCCGGCGATAGCACGGCGGCGGTGCAACTGGCTCTGCTGGAGCTGGAACTGGCCGGCAGGCTGGCGCGGCATGCGGGGGGCAGGGTGTCACTCGCGGGGTAGTTTGCACCGGGGAAGGGGGAGAAGATGGAAGAGGCAAGGCAATTCGGGTTCGGCGAGATCGTGTCGGAAGCCGTGGGATTGGCCCGCGACAAGCTGGCGCTCTCGCTGCTGTTCATTCTCGCGATCACCGTCGGCTATTCGCTGCTGGACCTGGCCGGGAGCAACGTCAGCTCGATGACATCGCTGTTGGTCACTGTCTTCGGCCAATACCATTTTACCGAGCAACTGCTACCGGAGCAGTTGGTCGGGGGAGAAGGGAAGCGGCGCTATGGCAGCCTGTTCGGCGCCGCCTTCCTGTCAGGCCTTGGCGCGCTGGCGGGAACCTTGCTGCTGCTGCTTCCGGGGCTGTTCCTGCTCGCGCGCTGGGAGCTGACCACTCCGTTCGTGGTGTGCCGGAACATGCGTGCGACTGAAGCCATGCGCGCCAGCTGGAAGGCCACGGCCAATTCCTGGCTGCCGATCGCGGGCGTGCTGGTGGTCCTGGGCATCGTGCTGGTCGTGTTCGTCTTCGCCATGGTCTTTGCCCTCATGGCGGCGGGCATGGCCGAGGATTCGCCGCTGCTATCGGTGCCGAGCAACCTGCTTGTCGGGATATACAGCGTCGCCGGGTGGATCATTGCTGCGGCGATTTTCCGGCTGGCGGTACCTTCCGCCGGGCACTTGCCGGAAGTTTTCGCCTAGCCTTCAGCGGCAGACCGTCTCCCGGCCCCCCGGCCTGCACAGCACCGTCGCCGCAAGGAACCCGCGCCCCCATTGCAGCCCCGCCGGCGTCGTTCCGCCGCGCCAGGCGACTTGCTTGACGTGCATGTCGCGCTGGCCCGCGATTGCCAGCAGGATGAAGGTCTCACCGCCGCCGGCGGGACAATCGACCTGGAAGCGGACCGCGGGGCGGCCGGAAACGGCCAGGTTGGTGAGCGGCGAAACACGCGCTCCGGGGCATTGCCGGGGCAGGTTGGACAGCATGGTCTGGGCATATTGTGCCGGAGTTGCTCGTGCCGCGAGGCCGGCGAACCATTGCGTGGTTACCATCCGGCTCCAGCGTTCGACTGTTTCGCCGCGCGGAACTTCCTCGCGGATCGATTGTTCGGCGTTGCCGCGCTGGTAACCGACAACGAATCCGGGGAGAGCCGGGGCTGCCAACCTTTCACCCCCCGCCTGCGCCAGAACCGGCATGGCGCCGATGACAGCGAGCGCGCCCAACAGTTTCAACCGCATGACCAAGCCCCTTCGATTCTTCGCTTCACTCTATCTTGACGTATCTGCACCGATCCCGCCACCCTCGCGCGTGCGTATACGTGTGAGGGGTAGCCGGTTTCGCAATGCAGCTAGTCATCGTTGAATCGCCGGCCAAGGCGAAGACCATCGAGAAGTACCTGGGCAAGGACTACAAGGTCCTTGCAAGCTACGGCCACGTCCGCGACCTGCCGCCCAAGGACGGCTCCGTCCGGCCCGACGAGGGCTTCGAGATGGACTGGGAGCTCTATGGCGACAAGCAGCGCCAGGTGAAGGCGATTACCGACGCCGCCAAGGGGGCCGATCGCCTGATCCTCGCTACCGACCCCGACCGCGAGGGCGAGGCGATCAGCTGGCACGTGCGCGAGCTGCTGGCGAAGCGCAAGGCACTGCCCAAGGACGTGCAGCGCGTCACCTTCAACGCCATCACCAGGGACACCGTCACCAAGGCGATGCAGGCGCCGCGCGAGCTCGACCAAGACCTGATCGACGCCTACCTCGCGCGCCGCGCGCTCGATTACCTGTTCGGCTTTACCCTCTCGCCGGTGCTGTGGCGCAAGTTGCCCGGGGCGAAGAGCGCGGGGCGGGTGCAATCGGTGGCCTTGCGGCTGATCTGCCAGCGCGAGCACGAGATCGAGCTGTTCAAGCCGCAGGAATACTGGTCGGTCATGGCAAAGCTGGAGCAGGGCGGGACGGAGTTCCCCGCGCGGCTGGTGCGGTTCGATGGCGAGAAGCTGGATCGCCTCAGCCTCGGCGACGAGGGCACGGCCATGCGCGCCAAGGCGGCGGTCGAGGCGGGGGCCTTCAAGGTCGAGGAAGTCGAGACCAAGCCGACCCGGCGCAACCCCTATCCGCCGTTCACCACCTCCACCCTGCAACAGGAGGCCGCGCGCAAGCTGGGCTTTTCCGCCAGCCACACCATGCGCGTGGCGCAGAACCTCTATGAGGCGGGCGCGATCACCTACATGCGCACCGATGGCGTGCAGATGGACCCCTCGGCCATATCCGATGCCCGAAAGGCGATTTCCGACCGCTATTCGGGGCATTTTCTGCCCGAAAAGCCCCGGCACTACGAGACCAAGGCCAAGAATGCCCAGGAGGCGCACGAGGCAATCCGGCCGGTCGATTTCTCCAAGGACCGCTATGGCTCGGGCGACGAGGCGCGGCTTTACGAGCTGGTGTGGAAGCGCGCGCTGGCGAGCCAGATGGCCTCGGCCTCGATCGAACGCACAACGGTGACCCTGCGCGACGGGACGGGCCGGAACGAGCTGCGCGCCACCGGGCAAGTGGTGAAGTTCCCAGGCTTCCTCGCGGTTTACGAGGAAGGCCGCGACCAGAAGCAGGATGGAGAGGACGATGACAGCGGCCTGCTTCCCGCCATGGCCAAGGGCGATGCGCCGGCGAAGAAGGGCGTCGATGCCACCCAGCACTTCACCCAGCCGCCGCCGCGCTATTCGGAGGCCTCGCTGGTCAAGCGGCTGGAGGAGCTGGGTATCGGGCGGCCCTCCACCTATGCCGCGACATTGCAGGTGCTGAAGGATCGCAATTACGTTCGTACAGAGAAAAACCGTTTCTTCGCAGAAGAATCCGGTCGACTTCTGACAGCATTTCTAGAGCGGTTTTTTCCGCGATATGTCGCTTATGACTTCACTGCCGAAATGGAAGAGGAGCTTGACGACGTTTCGGGCGGGCGGGCGGCCTGGAAGGAAGTGCTCGAGGCATTCTGGAAGGACTTCAAGCCCAAAAGCGACGAAGTCATGGAGCGCAAGCCCTCGGAAGTGACCGAGGCGCTGGATGAGTTTCTCTCAGACTTCCTGTTCCCGCCCCGAGAGGACGGCGCCGATCCGCGCCGTTGCCCCAAGTGCGAGGCGGGGCGTTTGTCGCTGCGCGGCGGGCGCTATGGCGCTTTCGTCGCCTGCTCGAACTATCCGGAATGCAAATTCACTCGCAAGTTCGCCCAGCCCGGCGGCAATGGTGGGGACGGCGAGGGTGATGGCGAGATCGGCAAGCATCCCGAGACCGGCGAGAGCATCACGCGCAAGGCCGGCCGTTTCGGGCCCTATATCCAGATGGGCGATGGCAAGGAAGCGAAGCGCAGTTCCATCCCCAAGGACATTCCCGAGCTCGATCTCGATTGGGCGGTGAAGCTGCTGTCCTTGCCGCGCACGATCGGCGAGCATCCCGAGACTGGGAACATTATTACTGCTTCCATAGGGCGTTATGGGCCATACCTCGCGCATGATGGAAAGTATGCCAAGCTGCGCTCGACTGCCGAGGTGTTCGAAACCGGCATGAATGCGGCCGTGGCCAAGCTGGCCGACGCGGCGAACGGCGGGGGCAGGGGGCAGCGCGCTCCAGTTGAGCCGCTCAAGACCTTCGGACCGCATCCGACCTCGGGCGGAGAGATGAAGCTGATGGCGGGGCGTTATGGCCCCTACGTAACTGATGGCACGACCAATGCCACCCTGCCGCGCGGCAAGGCGCCCGAGGAACTTACGGCGGAAGAGGCCGTGGTGCTGATCGACGAGAAGGCGGCCAAGGGGCCGGCCAAGAAGGGCGGTAAGCGCAAGGCGGCCGCGAAGAAGAAGGCACCGGCCAAGAAGGCGGAAAAGGAATAACCTTGCTCCTCCCCTGCAAGGGGAGGTGGCAGCACGGAGTGCTGACGGAGGGGTGACTTGCTATCGAGAGGGGGATACCCCTCCGTCTGCCCTGTGGGCAGCCACCTCCCCTTGCAGGGGAGGAGCAGGAAGTTCGAGGAGGAGGATCGATGGCGAACGAAAAGGTACTGATCATCGGCGCAGGAGCGCTGGGCATTGTCACCGGGTACCACCTGCAACTGGCAGGGGCGCAGGTCGATTTCCTGGTGAGGCCGGGGCGGTTACCCGCCCTGGCTGCGCCTCAGGTGCTCTATTGCTACGACGATCACCAGTTGAAGCATTATAGTGGCTACCGTGCCTATGGCTCTGTAGCAGAAGCAAAAACTGCTCTGCCGTATGATTTCGTCATCGTCACCATGGACGGTGCGGTCTGCCGGGGCGAGGAAGCTACCGCGCTTCTCACCGAGCTTGGCGACGCCATCCGTGACAGCAAGGCCTACGTGGTCATCAGCGGCGTCGGCGTGCGCGATTATTGCCGCGACGTGATGAAGCTGCCGGACGACCGCGTGGTCGAAGGCACCATGGGGCTGTTGAGCTACCAGACCGACCGCGTCGAGCTGCCGCTCAACCCGCCGACGGATGCGGCGAGGCTGGCCCAGGCCTCGATGGGCTACAAGCACATGGGCAAGAACCCGGGCTTCATGGTGGTGAGCGAGCCGGCAGGCGCGGCGCAGGCCTTCAAGGCGCTTTACGACCGCTCCGGCGTTTCGAAGGCCGCCATCTTCAAGGGCAAGATATTCGAGATGTTCGCCGCCAGCATCTTTGTCACCATGGCCATGTTCGACATGAAGGGCTGGCCGCATGCCGAGGAACTGGCAGCGGACAAGGAGCTGATGGCCCTGGGCAGCCGGGCGACCAAGGAGGCCATGCGGCTGCCGCAGTTCGGGCTGATGGGCAAGGTGATGAGCCTGATGATGGGCCCGGGCATGATGGCCAAGAACAACGCCAAGATGGAGCGGGATTGCCTGCCGGTGGACTATTCGGCGTTCAACCGGTTCCACCATGGCGGCAAGGTGCGCGAGCAGGACATCCAGGTGCTGCGCGATTGCCTGGCCTCGGGCCGGTCACAGGGCAGGGCGATGCCGGCACTGGCCGAAATTCTGGCGCGGTATGAGGAGCATATCCGGACTTCGAACCGGAACTGAGCCGTAACGAGGCTTACCGCACCCAATCCAGCCCGATTTCCTCGTAGATCTCGCGGCTGTCCTCCCAGCCTTCCTCCACCTTGACGTGCAGGAACAGGTGGACCTTGCAGCCCAGCAGGTCGCCCAGTTCCTTGCGCGCCGCCTCGCCGATCGCCCTGAGTCGCGATCCGCCCTTGCCCAGCACGATGCCTTTCTGGCTGTCGCGCGCGACGACGATCTGCTGGTGGATCTCCAGCGATCCGTCCTTGCGGGTGCGATAGCTTTCGGGCCGCACCGCGCTGTCATAGGGCAGTTCATCGTGGAGCTGGCGGTAGAGCTGCTCGCGGGTGACTTCGCAGGCGAGCAGGCGCTCGCTGGCGTCGGAAACCTGGTCTTCGGGATA
>JAYRPK010000176.1:0-1796 GCA_041911195.1 Novosphingobium sp.
GGCGGAACCGGCAGTTGCAATGGCCGCTCGGGCGTGGCGATCGTGGGCTGTTCATTGAGCAGCTCGTTGAGCCGGCTGGCTGCCCCGGCGCCGCGCACCAGATCGCCATAGACTTCCGACAGCGAGCCGAACGAGCCGGCGACCAGCCCGCCGGTGATGACGAAAGCAGCGATGGTGCCGCCGCTGATCTTGCCGGCCGCGACGCCCAGTGCGCCTTCCCACATCAGCAGGGTGATCGCCCCGAAGATCAGCACCATGATCGTCGCGGTCATCGCCGCGCGGATGGTGATGCGCCGCCGCGCCGTGGCGAAGGTGCGTTCCACCGCCGTGGAAAAGCGTCCCAGCTCGCGGTCTTCCTGGTTGAACGCCTGCACCACTTTCGCCGCGCCCAGCACTTCGGCGACCATGGCGCCGATATCGGCCACCCGGTCCTGGCTGGTGCGCGACACCGTGCGCAGCCGTCGGCCGAACCAGATGATCGGCAGCACGACCAGCGGAATGCCCACCGCCAGCCCCGCCGTCAGCATGGGCGCAAGGAAGAACAGGTAGGTCAGCCCGCCGATGCCGGTGATGAAATTCCTCAGCGCCACCGAAACCGTGGTGCCGACCACCTGCTCGATGATCGCCGTATCGGAGGTCATCCGCGAGGAAATTTCCTTGGGGCTGTTCTCCTCGAAGAAGCCGGGCGACAGGCGCAGCAGGTTGGTCTGCACCGCCAGCCGTATATCGGCGACCACCCGCTCGCCCAGCCAGGAGACGAAATAGAACCGCACCGCCGTCGCCAGCCCCAGGATGACGACGATCATCAGCAGGTAGCGGAACGCGGAATCGATCGTGGCCATATCGGCATTGGCGCCGAAGGCCTGGTCGATGATCGCCTTGAACCGGGCGGGAATGGCAATGGTCGCCGAGCTGGTCGTCAGCAGGGCGAGCAGGGCGATCATGACCTGCCTGGGATAGCGCAGAGTGCGCCGCCAGATCATCCGCAAGGGGCCAATGCTGCGCGAAGGCAGGGCCGGGGCAGGTGCTGATTCGGCGGCGGGTTCCGGTTGGGCGTCCATCGGCGGGCCAACTAGCCCAGCTTGCCCGCCATGGCAAAGCGCGATTGGCCACTGCCGCCCACCCTCGCTACATCTCTCGCACAGGGCGATTCATCGCAAATGGCGCCCATTTTAATCGCGAAAGAAACGGCAATCGCCTATTCTCAAGCACATGAAGGGTAGTGTGAATCGCCGTGACTTGATCAAGGGAGGCATGGCGGCGGGGGCAATTCTCGCCGCGCCGGCGCGCGCGCTGGCCGATCCGCTGAGCCAGGCCTTCGACACCACCTTCGCCCGCCCGTCCAGCAATACTCCCTATGAGCGCCGCCTGTTCGACATCGCCCGGCGGGAGATTTCGCGCGCCGGATCGCGGCTGTGGCGCACCGATCTGGCCGCAATCGCCGATTTCGGCCGCGCCTCGTCGCTGCCGCGGTTCCATTTCGTCAACATGGAAAGCGGCGCGGTGAGCTCCTACCTCGTCGCCCACGGGCGCGGCTCCGATCCCGAGCATGATGGCTGGCTGAAGTATTTCTCCAACACCCCGGGCTCGAACGCCACATCGCGCGGATCCTATCTCACCGCCGAATGGTACAACGGCAAGTACGGCACCTCGATCCGGCTGGTCGGCATGGACGGCGACAATTCCAACGCGCTCGATCGCGCCATCGTCTTGCACCCGGCCTGGTACGTCGATCCCGAAATGATCGAGAAATGGGGCAAGATCGGCCGCAGCGAAGGCTGCTTCGCCATGGCCCC
>JAYRPK010000177.1:0-2335 GCA_041911195.1 Novosphingobium sp.
GAGGCGGTAGGCGTCGCCGTCGCGGGTGGCCGTGGTCTGCACCGAGGCAGCGTCGGAGCCCGCGCCGGGTTCGGTCAGGGCGAAGCTGGCGATCATCGTGCCTGCTGCCAACTTGGGCAGCCATTCCGCCTTCTGCTCGGCCGTCCCGTCCATGACGATGCCCTGCGCGCCGATGCCTACCGTGGTGCCGAAGACCGAGCGATAGGCGAGCGCGGTGCGGCCGAACTGGAACAGCACTTCAATCTCTTCCGACATCGTCAGGCCAAGGCCGCCGTACTCTTCGGGCACAGTCATGCCGAATAGGCCGAGGTCGCGCATTTCCTGGATGATCTCCTCGGGAACTGCGTCCTCGTTCTCGACCCGGTCCTCGTTCGGCATCAGCCGCTCTTCGACGAAGCGCTGGACGGTGTCCTTGAGGATGGAAAAGGTTTCTGCGTCCATGAAGGGTGTTCCGTTAGCTCAGCCCGCGTCGCGGCTGAAAATGAATCCAGTGGACTTGGTCAGGCCGTTGGAGATGGTGGCGATGCCGCGGCTGGCGCCCGGCACCTGGCGCTCGCCGCAGCGGTCGGTAACCTGGCTGGCCGCCTCGATCATCTGGGTCATGCCGTGCAGGCGCCCTTCGCCCAAGGCGCCGCCACCGGTGTTCATCGGCAGCTTGCCGCCGAGCGCGCCATGCCCGTCGCGCAGGAATGCCAGGCCTTGCCCGCGCGGCACAATGCCGAGGCCTTCCAGCCAGAGGAAGACGAAGGGGCTGAAACCGTCGTAGAGATGAGCGTTGTCCATGTCGGCGGGGCCAAGGCCGCTACTCGCCCACAGGCGCTCGGCCACCTGCTCGCAGCCGGTCCAGATGTCTTCCAGCGTCATCGGCACCGAAGTGGGCGGCGAATGGGTGCCGGCGGCAAAGCCGGTCACCAGCGCCGGCTTCTGCTTGAGGTCGCGGGCGCGTTCGGTGCTGGTCAGCAGCATGGCCGCGCAGCCATCGACCGGGATGTCGCAATCGAGGATCGACATCGGATCGGCGATCATTCGCGAATTTAGATAGTCCTCGCGCGTCAGCGGCTTGCCGCGCCAGTAGCCATTGGGGTTGAGTTGGTTGTTGGCGCGGTTGTCGACGATGTAGCGAGCCATGTCCTCGCGGCTGTAGCCGTACATCTCGAAATAGCGGCGCAGCACTTGCGCCGCCCAGCTCGGCGGGCCGGAAAAGCCGTAGGGGGCGAAATACTGGTCCTGCCCGCTGGCGTACTTGCTCTCGAAATTGACGTAGCTGCCGGGCGGCACGTGGAGGGCGCGGTAGACGACCACGTGGTCGCACACCCCACTGGCCACGGCCATCACCGCATCGATGAAGGCTTGCGTCACCATGCCGTTGCTCGAGCCGGTGTAAGCTATCTGGTTCTGCACACCCAGTGCCTCGCCAAGGAACCAGGGGGTGACGACGTCAATCCCCTCGACCGTGCCCTTGGCGCCGCCATAACGCGGCATGCCGGGCGAGGTCGCGAGGCCGTCGAGCGCCTTGCGGCTCAGCCCCGCGTCGGCAAGCGCGGCGTCGATGGCATCTATGGCGAGCGCCACCAGCGGGGTTTCGGAGCGGCGCGTCAGCTTGCTATAGCCGATGCCGGCGACGGCGACCTTGTCGGAAAATGCCCACATGGCGCTATCCTCCCACCGGGCGGAACTGGGGCAAGGTGCATTCCTCGTTCACCCGCTCGAACTCGACCATCAACTCCATGCCCAGCTTCAGGTCCTCGGGTTCGACGCCCAGCACGTTGGCGGGCAGCAGCAGGTGAGGCTGTTCGGCCAGTTCGATCAGGCCGACAATCAGCGGCACCCTGTCCTTGAAGCCGGGGGCGGGGGCCTCCTTGATCACCGTCCAGGAAAACAGCGTGCCCTTGCCGGAGACTTGCTCGAAGCCAAGGTCGCGGCTGCCGCAGGCGGGGCAGAGCAGGGCAGGGGCGTGGATCCAGTGCCGGCATTGGGTGCAGCGCTGGATTTCCAGCCGGCCTTCCCGCGCGGCCTGCCAGAAGGGGCCGCTGGAATCGTCGGCCAGCGGCAGGGGCCGCAGCGCAATGGCTTCTCCGTTATCGCCCATTGTCAACCTCGATCTAGCACTCAAGTGCAATATTCAAACGTCCTCTGCCGCAAACGGACGGCCAGTGCAAGCGGCTGACGAATAATCGCGAGAGGAATCGTTGACGCCGGGGCAAAGTCGCCATAATTACACCTTTGTGCAAATTTCGTGAGGAGAGGCCTGAGTCATGACTGCCACGCAAGCCGCAATTCCGGACCATGTCCCTCCGCATCTGGTCGGCAATTTCAACTTCTACAATTCGCCGCA
>JAYRPK010000178.1:0-16792 GCA_041911195.1 Novosphingobium sp.
CGCCATGTCGAGCGGGCTCGCCTGCTGGCTCTCGGGGGCGATGTGCTGCATCAGGTTGCCGGCCTTGGTTTCGCCGACGGCCTTGGTCATCAGGTCACGGACGTGGCCGACCCGGTCGTGCGCGACAAGGCCCAGCTTGGACGTCTTCTCGACGAAGCCGGAAATGGCATGGGCGATCACATCGGGTCCGATCTCGCCCAGTGCGCACATCTTCTCGCCCAGCAGGCGCAATTCGCGCGGATCGAGCTGCGCGAGGATTTCGGCGGCCGGCTCCTCGTCAAGCAGCATGACCATCACGGCGGCGCGCTCGGCGTCGGTCAGGTTGGGTTGGGCGGTCATGCGGCAGCCTCGCTCTGGTCTTCACCCAGCATCTGGCGCAGCGCGGCGACGGCGGTGTCCTGCTTTTCGGCGATCAGCCGCTGGGCCAGGCCTACCTGTTCGCTGAGCAGGGCCGGATCGATCGGGCGTTCGTTGTGGGTGATCGCTTCGGGGGTGGGGGTTTCCGCCGGTTCGCCACTGGCCGCTTCGGCCTGTTGCGCGGGTTCCTCGGCGCGGCGCCTGAGCGCCTTGACCAGCGGACGCACGCCGAGCAGCAGGACAAGCAGCACCGCCAGCAGTGCGACGACATTGCGCACCAGCCCAAGGAACCACGGTGCTTCATAGAAGGCGAGGCCCGTGGCATCGACCGGCTTGAAATCGCGCGACACCACCGCGACCTGATCGCCGCGCTGCGGATTGGCGCCGACCGCGGCGCCGACCAGTTGCTTGATCTGGTCCATGTCGGCCTGGTTGTTGCGCATGGCCTTGGCGCTGATCGCCACGGCGACCGACAGCCGCTTGATCCGGCCCGGCGCGACATTGGCGACGGAGACTTCGCGGTTGAGCTCATAGGTGCGGGTGGTGCTGGCCTCGCCGTTGACCGGGGAGGGTGATGCACCGGGGGCAGTGCCCTGCGGCGGCCTTGCCGATGCGGTTGCGGCGGGGGGCGGCGTATTGGAAGTGACGCCGGGAACGCCGGCGGCCTGGCCGGGCCCGCTGGTAGAGCTCTGCTGCTGGCTCTCGGTGCGCACGACACCGCCGTCCTTGTCGTAGCTTTCCTTGGCCTGGGTGAGCTGGTCCATGTCCAGTTCGACCTGGATCTCGCTGGTGAAATTGCCTTCGCCGACGATCGGCGAAAGCAATTGCGAAAGCTGGTTGCGCAGCTTTTCTTCCATGCGCGACTGCAGTTCGAGCCGGTCGTTGTCGGCATTGGCGCTCTTGTCGGAGAGCAGGCGGCCGTGCTGGTCGGCAACGCGCACGGCATCCGGGCTCATGCCCGGCACCGAAGCGGCGACCAGATTGACGATCGCCGCCACCTGTCCCTGCGACAACTGCCGCCCGTTGGCCAGCCGCACCATGACGGAAGCGGAAGGCGGCGAATTGTCGCGCACGAAGACCGACTTCTCGCCCTCGGCGAGGTGGACGCGCACGGCCTCGACCCCGTCGATCTCCTGGATCGTCAGCATCAGGTCATGCTCGCGCGCGGCGCGCAGGCGTTCACCTTCCAGCGTGCGGCTGGCGCCCATCGGCATGTTGTCGAGCATGTCCTGCCCGCTTTCGGGCGCGGCGAGGGCGCCGTCGGAAGCGGCGAGCATGCGGGCGCGGTAATAGTCCGCTTCGTTGACCGTCAGCGCACCGGTGTTGTTGTCGATCTGGTAGGAGATGCTGGCCTTGTCGAGCGCCTCGACCACGCCCGCGCGCTCGCTGTCGCTGAGCGAGCCATAGAGCGTGCGCTGCGGCGAGGGGGCGAGCGTCGACCAGGCGAGGGCGGCGAGGCCGATCGCCGATACGCCCATGAACAGCGGCATGGCCTTGCGCACCGAATCCTGGCCGGTAAAGGCGCGCAGCCGCGACATGGCGCTGCCGCCGCCGGGATCGGTGAGCGGCGTCAGCAAAGATGCCGGGGGCGGGGCGGGAAGGGTTTCAGCCATCTATCACACTCCCATCCGCATGATGTCCTGGTAGGCGGACAGTAGCCGGTTCCTGACCTGCAGGGTCGCCTCGAAGGCGACACCCGCTTCCTGGCGGGCGAGCATGACCTTGGCGACATCGGTCACTTCGCCGCGCTCATAGGCATTGCTCATCGCCTCGGCCTTGTTCTGGGTGGCGCTGACGCTGTCGAGCGCGGTCTTGAGGCTGTCGGCAAAGCCGCCCGGCGCCGCGCCGGTTTCCGCCGGGCTGCCGGCCTGGGCCGGCTGGCGGATCTGCTGGAGCAGTTGCGATCGATCGACGATCTGCTGGCGCAGCGCCATGATCTCGCGGATGCCGCTCGCGCCGCCGCCGCCGCCGATTCCACCCAGCCCGCTCATCGCCAGCCTCCGGCCCGCGCGCGGCCGAATTCGATCCCGGCTTCACGGAAGGAGGCGAGGCGATAGCGCAAGGTGCGCTCGGAAATGCCCAGCTCGCGCGCGGCGGCGATGCGGCTGCCGCCGCAGGCGTCCAGCGTCTCGATGATCGCCCGGGCTTCGGAAAGCTGGACGATGTTGGAGAGCTTGCCGCTGCGGGGGCAGGCATCGGCAGGCGGAACCTCGACCGGCACAAGCCTTGCCGGCTGGTCGAAGACGATGTGTTCGGGCGTGATCGCCTCGGCGCCATTGGCCAGAACCAGCGCGCGGCGCACGACGTTTTCCAGCTCGCGCACGTTGCCCGGCCAGCCGTGCAGCCGCAGCATGGCCAGCGCCGCATCGTTGATCCACGGCGTGGATCGGCCGGCCGGCGTGTGGCGCAGGGCCATGGAGAAGGCGAGGGGGGCAATGTCCTCCGGCCGCTCGCGCAGCGCGCGCAGGGTGAGGGGGAAGACATTGAGGCGGTAATAGAGGTCGGCGCGGAAGCGGCCCTCGGCCACTTCCTCGGGCAGGTCGCGGTTGGCGCAACCGATCACGCGCACGTCGACCGGAACCGGCTGGGTGGAACCGATCGGCACCACTTCGCCTTCCTGCAGCGCGCGCAGCAACTTGGCCTGGAGCTGGAGCGGCATCTCGGCCACTTCGTCCAGCAGAAGCGTGCCACCGTCGGCCGCGCGGAAGAAGCCCTCGCTGGCCTCGGTCGCGCCGGTGAAGGCGCCCTTCTTGTGGCCGAACAGCAGTGCTTCCAGCATGGCTTCGGGCATGGCGGCGCAGTTGACCGCGACGAAGGGCCCCGATGCGCGCGGGCTGCGCTCGTGGATATAGCGCGAGAGTACTTCCTTGCCGGTGCCGGTCGGTCCGTTGATCAGCACCGGGATTTCACTGGCGGCCAGGCGGTCGGCAAGCGCGAGCACCGAAAGGCTTTCCGGATCGGCGGCGACGGGAGTGCCGGGCCGGGCCATGCAGGCCAGCAGGGCGGCCAGCGAGCCGTCGCTGGCCGGATCGCGATAGGCGACGGTCAGACTGCCGGCACTCTCGCGCCGCATGCCCGTCGCACTTCCGCGCATGAGCGTGACGACCCTTGCCCTTGGCGGCAACGGCGTGCGGTCCTCGGCCTCGCGCAGCAGCATTTCGCTGCCCGGAACGGCCTCGGCGATTGCCGCGGCGCGCTGGATCAGTGGCGCGTGGCGCTTTGCGACAGCATCTGCAAATTCTAGTCCCGGCATATGTTTGCCCCCCGGTTAACCAATCTTCGGAAGGCTGTTTGCCGCGTAAACGTCCAAAGGACCGGAAATTTAAGTCCCCGGGAATACCCGTATTTTCATCGGCTCCTTTCGCGCCGTGCGAGCGCCGTGGCGGATCGCCCGCCCTTAACTTCGCTTGCCCACGGCCGCTCTTGCTTGTGGCAGTCGCGCCGGATGGTCCGGACGGCTCCCCCATCCGGGACCTTCTCTATCGGGAGTACATCATGGCTGTTATCAACACCAATATCGGCGCCATCCGCGCCGCGAATGCTTCGAACTCCGCTGCCAAGATGGTTGGCAGCGCCATGGAACGCCTGTCGACCGGCAAGCGCATCAACAGCACCAAGGACGACGCCGCAGGCCTCGCCATCTCCAACTCGATGACCGCGCAGATCCGCGGCATGAGCCAGGGCATCCGCAATGCCAACGACGGCATCAGCCTTGCCCAGACCGCCGACGGTGCGCTGAACGAAGTCACCAACATGCTGCAGCGCATCCGCGAGCTGGGCGTGCAGTCGGCCTCGGGCACCTATCAGGACGCCACCGACCGCGCCTACATGCAGACGGAAGTCGACGAGCTGACCGCGCAGATCGACCAGGTCATCACCAACACCAAGTTCAACGGCGTTGCCCTGTTCGACGGCACCACCGCCGCGGTTACGGTGCAGACCGGCGCCAATGGCACCGACACGGTCGACCTGGTCATGAGCGACCTCACCTCGCTGGCCGCCAGCGGCGGCGCTGCCGGTTCCTATGACGTGTCGACGGCCACTGCCGCCAACACCGTGCTGGGCACGCTCGACACCGAACTGGACTCGATCTCGAGCGCCCGTGCGACGCTCGGCGCCGGCCAAAACCGCCTGGAATCGGTGGTCAACAACCTGACCAGCAACGTCACCAACCTGTCCGACGCCCGTTCGCGGATCGAGGACGCGGACTATTCGCAGGAAACGACGGCGATGGCCAAGGCCCAGATCCTCTCGCAGGCTTCGACCGCGATGATCGCCCAGGCCAACCAGAGCCAGCAGAACGTGCTGTCGCTGCTGCGCTAAGCCTGACGAAGCCAAGGCCGGTTCCACCGGCACAGAGGCCCGGCGGTTCCGATGGAGGCGCCGGGCTTTTTGCCTATTCCTCGATATGCATGGTGAACTGGCGTCGCTGGAAGCGCCATTCGCCACCTTGCTTTACCAGCTTGTCGTCGTAGCGCCCGATGATCTTGACCTTGCGGCCATCCTTCCAGTTCGAGACCTCGCGGCAATAGGCGCGCGCGGTGGCGCGGTGCCAGTCCACCTGGATCGCGGTGATTTCGGCGGAAAAGGCCATCACTTCGATGCCGGACCACAAGCCGTCCCAGATGGCCTTGAGCGCCTCGACCCCTTCGCCTTCTCCGGCGGGGGTGATCCAGACGGGATCGTCCGCCCAGCAGGCCAGCCAGGCCTCGCGGTCGCCGGCGAAGCCCGCGCCGGAATAGGAGCCATAGAGCTCGCGGATGGCAAGGCGGTCTTCGACCGGGCCGGTGAAGGCCATCGCTAGCTTCCCGGCTCCTCGACCACCAGCGGCCGGTAATTGCGTTTGGCGAAGCGCCACTGCCCGTTTTCGCGCACGAGATGGTCGTCATAGTGGCCGATCAGCTTGAACAGGCCTCCGTCCTTCAGCCGGATCACCTCGCGCGCCTGCGAGCTGGCCCGCGCGGTGTCGCCGTCGACCGCGATCCAGCCCACTTCCGACAGAAAGCCGACATTGGCGAAATTGGCCCAGAGAAGATCCCATTGCTCGCGCAGGTCCGCCTTGCCCTTGCGGTTGAAGATGTGGGTGTTCCATTCGCAATCCTGGGCGAACAGCGCCAGCCAGGCATCGGCATCGCCATGGCAACTGGCATCGCCATAAAGACCCAGCAGTTCGCGAATCAGCAGGCGGTCTTCCATCGGTCCCGAATTTGCCATCTCTATTCTCCCACTCCCGGCAATTCCTCGTACATCACGTGATATTCGCGGAATGTGAAGCGCCATTCGCCGCCGATCCGCCTGAGCGTGTCCTCATAGCGGCCGGTCAGGCGATAGGAGCCGCCTTCCATCCTGAGCCGCTCCTGCGCGATGGCGCGGGCGTTCGCATTGTCGCCATTGATTTCGATCGAGCAGATCTGGGTGAGAAATGAAGTGGTGGTTACCGGCGCCATCAACTCGTCGTACTTCTCGCCGATCGCGGCAATGCCGTGCTGTTCGAAATAGTGCGTCTTCCAGACGGCGTTGTCGGACCATGGCGCCAGCCAGGCCGCGCGGTCCATGCGGTTGGCGCCATCGGCATAGCTGTCATACAGTTCGCGGATGGCGATGCGGTCCTCCAGAGGGCCGGTGAAGGGCATCTTGGTTCTCTCCCGTTTATCCTGGGCGGTATGTGACCGCAGGCCGGAAATTCCGCAAGCGCGCAGGCTGGCGCAAAAACCGGATGCTTAATCGCCAATAACTTGACCTTGAAGCCTTGCGGTGAACCTTTGCCGTCAATCCGGGCGCATCGCTTACCAGTGATACAATCGCTCTGCGGCCTTTCCGGCAGGGCAAACGGAGGATGTGCGACATGGCGGGTAGACTGGCAATCGTCCTGAGCGGCGGCGGAGCAAAGGGTGCTTTCCAGGTCGGCGCGCTCGATGCGCTGATCAACAAGCATGGGGTCAGGCCCAAGATCGTCGTCGGCACGTCCACCGGCGCGATCCAGGCGCTGGGCGTGGCGCAGGACGATGTGACGGGGCTGCTCAAGGTGTGGAGCGACATCAAGGGCAATGGCGACATCTATACCAACCGCAGCGGCATTATCGGCGGGCTCCTGGGCGACAAGGCGCTTTACGGCACCGCGCCGCTCAAGAAGCTGCTCAAGGCATTTTACGATCCGGCGAAGCTGGCCGCATCGGGCATCGAGCTGAGGCTGGGGGTGGTCAACCTGCAATCGGGCGAATTCAGGCTGGTCGCGCAGAACGCGCCGGACATCTACAACTGGGTCTATGCCAGCTGTGCGATGCCGGTTTTCTTCGACCCGCTGCAGACCAGCGACAAGCAGCAATGGGTCGATGGCGGCGTGCGCGATGTCACGCCGCTGGGCGCGGCGCTCGATCTCAATCCCAGCGGCGTACTGGTGATCCGCGCCTCGCCCTCGACCAATGTCGATCCGCCCAAGCATTACGGCAGCATGGTGCCGATCGGCCTTCGCGCGGTGAACCTGCTCCAGGCGGAAGTATCGCGCAACGATCTGCAGAACACCTCGCTGATCAACGACATGCTGGCGGCGCGCGACAAACTGTTCACCGGGCTGGAAGCAGCGGGCATCCCCGCGGCCCGGGCCAGTCAGTTGCTGCTGCCGCTGGACGCCCAGCTATCGAAATACCGCTTTGCCCAGGTGCGGGTGATCGAGCCCAGCGAAGCCTATTCCGATACGCTGGAATTCGATCCCGCAAAGATCAAGGCGGGGATCGAAGCGGGGCGTGCGGCAATCGATGCCAACTGGGCGACCATTCAGCCGCTGGTAACGTAGAGTTTGTTCCACTCACGTGGAACCGGCACCGGCCCGCGCCCCCGCCCGGCCACCCACCGAGATGGTATGCTCTGGGTGGCCGGGCGGGGGAGCGGGCCGGTGCCGAACCTGTTTCAGCTTAACTGAAACAGAGACTAACGCATCAGCAGGATCGAAATGCGGCGGTTCCGGGGATCCGCCGGGTCGTTCTGCACCAAGGGTTCGCGGTCGGCCACGCCTTCGATGCGGGCGAAGCGGGCATCGCCGATGGCATGGCGCATCAGTTCCTGCCGCGTCGCCTCGGCGCGGCCGGCGGACAGCGACCAGTTGTTGGTCGGCTCACCGCGCCGCCAGGGCAGCGAGTCCGTGTGGCCGCGAATGGAAAGCTGGCCGGCCTCGGGGCCGACCGTTTCGGCGATGACCTTGAGCAGTTCCGCCGCCTCGCGGGTCAGCACTGTGGTGCCGAGCAGGAACATCGAGAAGTCGGCGTCGTCGACCAGGTCGATGCGCACGCCTTCGGCCGTATCGACCATGCGCACCTGCCTTTGCAGCCGGCGCAGCGTGGCATTGGCGTTGAGCTTCTCCTGCAGCCGTTGCTGCATATGTTGCACCTTCTGGACATGGCCGCTGCCCTCCTTCGGGCCGCCAGTGGTGTCGCGCGGGATGGTGAGCGCCTTGGTGCCGGTCTGGCCGGAGCGGTGGGGATAGTTGTCGGCATCGACGATCGATCCGCCGCCCAGCAGGCCGTTGGCCCCGGCGCTTTCCTGGCGCATCTTGACCAGTGTTGGGGTGAAATAGTCGGCAATGCCCTTGCGCTGCTTCTCGGTCGTGGCGCCCAGCAGCCAGAGCAGCAGGAAGAAGGCCATCATCGCGGTGACGAAGTCCGCATAGGCCACTTTCCAGGCGCCGCCGTGGTGCCCGGCGGCGACCATGGTGATCTTCTTGACGATGACGGGCGGCGGCTCGTTCTTGCCGCGCTTGTCGTTCTTGGCCGCCATGGCTCAACGCCCGCGCAGACTGTCGAGCAGGTCGGTGAGGCTGGGGCGGAAGGCGTGGCCCAGGCCCGAGCGGGCGCTTTCGACCACCAGCGGCTGGGGCCAGCCGTGCAGACTGGCGATGACCACCTGCTTGACTGCATGGAAGATCATCTCGTCCTGCTCCAGCACCTGCTTGAGCCGACCGGCGATCGGCGCGACGATGCCATAGGCCAGCAGAACGCCCATGAAGGTGCCGACCAGCGCCGAGCCGATCATGCCGCCCAGGATCGCCGGGGGCTTGTCGATCGAGCCCATGGTCTTGACCACGCCCAGCACGGCGGCGACGATGCCCAGCGCCGGCAGCGCGTCGGCCAGGCCCTGCAGCGCGTGCTGCGGCTCGTGCATTTCGTGGAAGTGCGTCTTCATCGCATTGTCCATCACTTCCTCGACCGCGTGGACTTCCAGCGTGCCCGAGGAAACGACGATCAGGGTCAGCGTGTCGCAGATCAGCGCGGTGAGCGGCTTGTTGGCCAGAAGGCGCGGGAATTCGGCGAAGATCGGCGAATTGGCAGGCTCCTGCACGTGCGATTCCATCGCCACCGGGCCTTCGCTGCGCAACAGCTTCATCAGCCGGGTGACAAGGATGATCGCGTCGATATGGTCCTGCTTGGTGTGCTTGGGCCCCTTGAAGATCTTGGCGAAGGAACCGCCGATCAGCTTGAGCTCATGCATCGAGTTGCCGGCGATCAGCGCGCCGATGGCGGCGCCGCCGATGATCAGCATCTCGTGCGGAATGGCATGCATCACCGGCCCGAGCGCACCGCCGGTTATGGCGAAACCGCCGAACACCATGACGAGGAGCACTACCACCCCGATAATCGCGTACATGAATAGGCCCCCCTAGGACTGAAACTGCAAGGTCAATTGATCCGGTCGAACAGTGAAAGGCCGGCGAGCTTGGCGAAACTGGCCTGGCTGGCCTCGAGCACCAGCATCAGCTGCTGCAACTGTGCGATGGCGCTGGCCGCGTCGGTCGAGCCGAGTTCGGCTTCCTCGCTGGCATTGAGTTCGGAAAGGTTGGTGCGGCGCTCGCCGGTCAGGTCGATCCAGGCCAGCCGCGCGCCGACTATGGTCTGGGCGGTGTTGACCTTTTCCAGCCCGGTGTTCAGCGCATCCAGCGCGTCGCGGGCGGCCAGCGCGGGATCCGCCGCCGCGCCCTGCAGGGCATCGCTGAGCGCCTTCATCTGGGCCAGCAGGTCGGTCGGGTTGCCGTTGACCGAGAAATTGAGGAATTCGGGGCCGGTGATCCCCCGCTTGACGGTCTGGCCGTCGCCCAGCGAAACGTCGGGAGACGAGGCCGTGCCGACGTAGCTGGCGTTGCCGGCGCCATCGAGCGCATAGGCGTCGCCTGCCGCTTCGCCGCCGAACAGTGCGTGCCCGGCAGAATCGCGGGCATTGGCCAGGGCGACCAGGCTGCCGCGGATCTGCTCCAGTTCCGTGCCGATTCCGGCGCGTTGCGAATTGTTGAGTGTGCCGTTGGCGGCCTGCGTCGCCAGTTCGCGGGCGCGGTTGATATAGTCGGCGAAGGTCGAAAGCGTGGTGTCGGCAAGCTGCAGGTCGGACGAGGCGCGGTTGGCATTGGCCATGTCGACCTGCGACAGGTGCTCGGTGCGATAGAGCGAGCGCAGCTGCGAGGCGGCCAGCGGATCGTCGGACGACTTGGCCAGCTTTTCGCCGGTGGCGATCTGCTGCTGCAGCGCTTCGGCCTGCGCGCGCAGATCGGACAGGCCGACGGTCGACCGGTCGTAGAAGGCGCTGGTGCTGGTGGATATCGAAACCATGGCGTGCCTCAGCGTATCTGGAGGAGAGTGTCGAACAGACTGGCGGCGACCTGCATCGCCTTGCCCGATGCCTGGAAGGCCTGCTGGTAGCGGATCAGGTTGACCGCCTCCTGGTCGAGATCGACCCCGGCCTGGGATTCGAGGGCGATGCGCGCATTGCCGGCGATCGAGCGCAGGGCGTCGCGCGTGACAGTGCGTCCGGCGACGGTGCCCGAAATGTCGAGCACCAGCGCATCGGTCTCGCCCGAAGGATCGGCCGTGGCCAGGGCCGTGCGCATGGCGGTAAGATTGGTGGAATCGCGGCTGTTGGCCAGCGAACCGGAAGGCGCGGTGGCAATCAGTCGGCCGTCGTTCATGACGAGGGCGATGTCGCCGGCGCCGGTGCCGGAAAACATCGGCTGGCCCGCATTGCCGTTGAGATCGACGCCGCCGGCCTGCACGCCGTTGACTGTCGCCATCAGCGAGGTGGCGATGGTGTCGAGCCGGGTGCGCACGTCGTCGAGCTTGACCAGCGCCTGGGCCTTGCCCGCCAGCGAGCCCGCCGTGAGCGTGACCGGGCTGGCGCCCAGGGTGAAGGAAATCGTGCCGTTCGCCGCTGTGGCCATGGCCAGGCTCGAAGTCGTGCCGCCCGTCACCAGCAGTGGACCGGCGCTGCCGCCCAGCCGCACGGCTACGGTCTGGTCACTGGCGATGGCGGTGCTGACGTCGGTGTACTGGCTGAGCTTCTGCAACAGGGTGTCGCGCTGGTCGAGCAGCATGGTCTGGTCGCTGCTGGCATCGCTGGCGCGCGACAGGCTGAGATTGACCCGGGCCAGTTCGCCGGCGAGCAGGTTGACCTGGTCGACGCCATCGGCAGCTTCGGTGCGCAGGCTGTTGCCGGCGGCATCGAGGCCCTTGGCGGCGACGTTGAAGGTGCTTGCCATGGTCCGCGCGTGCTCGATGACATCGGCGCGCAGCGAGGTGTCGACCGGATCGGAGGCGAGCCGTTGCAGCGAGCCCTCGAAGCCGACGATCGAAGGAAACAGGTTGGACTGATCGACCGCGGCCTCGATGTTTTCCAGGCCCTGGAGCTCGGCTTCCGCCCTTGCGGAGTCGGCACCGGTGCGGCGCACTTCGGATTGACGGAAGATATCGGCATTGCGCGTGACGCCGGCCACCCGCACGCCGAACAGCGAAATGTCGCCGACCTGGCCGAGCCCGCCCGCAGCGCCGATTTCCTCGAGGTTCACCGAACGGCGGACAAAGCCCTCGGTCGAGGCGTTGGCGATGTTCTGCGCCGTCACGTCCAGCGCGATGCGCGCCGCGCGGGCGCCGCTCTTGGCGATCGAGAGCAGGTCGGAGGCCATTTACCTGGCCTCTCCGGCTATCTGGCTGGCCAACCGCGCCTCGATCATTCTGGCCAGCCCGAACGAGCCGCGCTGCGCCGCTATGTCGGCGAAGCGGTCGTCCTGCATCTGGCGGAAAGTGTCCATTTCGCGCCCGCCAAGCATGTTCTCTCCGCCGAAGCTGGACTTGCGGGCGGCGGCGAGCATCTGGCGAACGAAGATCGCCTCGAACTGCTTCGCGGCCTCGGCCAGTTTCGCGCGGCGGGGATCGGGCGTTGCCGTCGAAGCCAGGTTGGCGGAGACGGTGGTGAGCGAGGGGGGGAGGTTGCTCATATCACCACCATCTCCGCCTTGAGCGCCCCGGCCTGCTTCAACGCCTCAAGAATGGCGACGAGGTCGGACGGGCTGACGCCCAGGAGATTGAGCGCATCGACGATCTTCGAAAGCGATGCGCCGCCCTTGAACAGCGCGACGTGATCGCCCTGTTCTTCGGTCGAAATAGTGCTCTGCTGCTGCACCGCGGTCTGGCCCTGGCTGAATGGCCCGGGCTGGACGACCTGCGGCTTCTCGTCGATCCGCACGGTCAGCTTGCCGTGGCTGATCGCGGCGGGCGACAGGCGCACGGCGCTGTTGATCACCACCGTGCCGGTGCGGCTGTTGACGATGACCCGGGCCGGGGTTTCCGCAGGCGTGATGGAGATCGATTCGATCATCGCCATCAGGCTGGCGCGAGTATCGGCTCCGGGCGGCAGGCGCAGCGCGACAGTGACGCCGTCCTCGACCGAGGCCGCACCCGGCAGCTTGCCGTTGACGGCATCGCGCACCCGCGCGGCAGTGAGGAAATCGGCCTGAAACAGGTTGAAGCGGACCACTTCGCCATTCTCGAACCCGGTCGCCACCGCGCGCTCGACGCTGGCGCCGTCGGCGATGCGGCCGACGGTGGGCACGTTGACCGTGACCTGCGAGCCGTCCTTGGCGGAAATGCCAAGGCCGCCGACCGCGAGGTTGCCCTGGGCCATGGCATAGATCTGGCCGTCGGCGCCAAAGAGCGGCGCCATGATCAGCGCCCCGCCGCGCAGGCTCTTGGCCTTGCCGATGGTCGATACGGTCACGTCGATCCGCTGGCCGGGCTTGGCGAAGGCGGGCAGGTCGGCGATGATCATCACCGCCGCCGCGTTCTTGAGGCCGGGCGAAATGCCGGGTGGCAATTGCAGCCCCATGCGGCCCGATACGCCGCGCATGGCTTGCGTCACATATTCGAGGTTGTCGTCGCCGGTGCCCGCCAGGCCGACGACCACGCCGTAGCCGGTGAGCTGGTTGGAGCGGACGCCCTGGAACGTGCCCAGGTCGCGCACGCGCTCGGCATGGGCGGGGAGGGCCATAAGGGCAAGGAAGAGGAAGAGTGCGGTGCGCAGCATGGCCTTCACCTCAGAACGGACTGATCATGTTGAAGAACTTGCTCAGCCATCCCTCGCGTCCGGCGCGCTGGATCGGACCGTTGCCGGAATATTCGATCCGGGCATCGGCGACCCGCGAGGAGGGCACCTGGTTGTCCTGGTCGATATCGGCCAGGCGCACGATGCCCGAAAACTGCACCCATTCCTGGCCCTGGCTCAGCAACATGCGCTTTTCCCCGCGTAGCAGCGCGGTCCCGTTGGGCCGCACTTCGGCAATGGTCACCGAGAGATCGGCCGTTAGGCTGCTCGTTTGGGTGGCGTTGCCGTCACCCTTGAACGACGATTCGGCCGAGGCTTTAAGGCTTTCGGCGCTGAGGAAGCTAAGCGGTCCCTTGGTTGGCGGCACAACGGCAAAGCCGCCGCCGCGCTGGGTCTTGGAGCCTGCACTCTTCGAAGTGGTGGTGCTTTCGACCAGCCGGATCGTCACCGGATCGCCCACTGCATGGGCGCGCAGCCCCTGGTAGAGCGAGGAGTAGCCAGCCGAGGCATTGAAGATGGAGCCATCCGCCGGGCGCGGTGCCGGGGCGGGCGTGGGCACGGCGGCCTCGAAGCCACGCGGCGGCGGCTTGGCTGCGGCGGGGGAAATGGCAACCAGCGAGCAAAACAAGCTGGTCCACAGCTTCCCTTCCCGCAAGCGGGAGGGGAGTTTAGGGGCAATCGCCTTCGGGATTGAATTTTTCACAGCGTCTGGTTCGCGTTCTTGAGCATTTCATCGACCGCCGAGATCATCTTGGAATTGATCTCGTAGGCGCGCTGGCATTCGATCATGTCGACCAGCTCCTCGACGACATTGACGTTCGAGCCTTCGAGCATGCCCTGGCGGATGTTGCCGCGCCCGCCTTCACCGGCGGCGCCAAGCTGCACCGGGCCGCTTGCGCCGGTTTCGAGCAGGAAGTTGTCGCCGGCGGCCTGCAAGCCGCCGGGGTTGGCGAAGCTGGCCACGGTGATCTGGCCGAGCTGCTGCGCGGTGCTGTTGCCGGCAATTGCCGCCGAGACGGTGCCGTCCGCAGCCACCGCAATGGACGTTGCCCCTTCCGGGATCGAGATCGCCGGGAGCACTGGATAGCCCTGCGCCGTCACCAGCTGGCCCTCGGCCGAGCGGGTGAAATTGCCAGCGCGGGTATAGCCGAGCTGGCCGCCCGGCAATTGCACCTGGAAATAGCCCGCGCCATCGAGCGCCATGTCGAGCGAATTGCCCGTGGTGTTGAGCGAGCCCTGGGTGTCGATCCGCGTGGTCGACTGGATGCCGACGCCGGTGCCCAGGTTGAGGCCGATGGCATAGGCCGTCTCGTTCGACGACTGCTGCCCGGCAACCCGCGCGTCCTGATAGGCGAGGGTCGAGAAATTGGCGCGGTCGCGCTTGAAGCCGGTGGTGCCGACGTTGGCCAGGTTGTTGGCGATGACGCGCATCCGCGCGTCCTGCGCCTCAAGGCCCGTGCGGGCGACGTGTAGGGCGGAACTGGGCATTCGATATTCTCCTTCAGTTCGGCATCCGCATCAGCGCGGCGCCCTGTTCGTCGAGTTCCTTGGCGGTGGCGACCAGCTTGGTGCGCATGTCGTAGAGGCGCTGGGCCTCGACCATTTCGACCAGCACCTGGCTGGGATCGACGTTCGACTGTTCGAGCGCCCCGGTCATGACCCGGGCATCCTCGTCCATCGGCAGAACGCCGCCGTTGGGCACGCGGAACAGGCCGGTGAGGTCCTTCTCGATCGTGCTGCCGCGCCAGTTTGCTAGCTTGATGCGGGCGACCTGTGCCGGCGGCTGGTCGGGCGTCTGCGGGTTGGAGACCATGACGCCGCCATCAGGCGCGATCGACACCTTGGAGCCGGGCGGCACGGTGACCGGCCCGTTGTCGCCGATTACCGGCAGGCCATCGCCGTTCTGCATCAATCCGGTGGCAGAGACCGAAAGATCGCCGCGCCGGGTATAGGCCTCGCCGCCGTCGCTGGCCTGGACCGCGAGCAGCGCGTCGCCGGCCATGGCCACGTCCAGTTCGTTGCCGGTCTGAGTCAGCGACCCGGCTTTCATCTGTGCGCCATGCACCTGGCCCGAGGTCATCGCCCGGACTTCCAGGCTCGAGCCGTCGATGGTCATCGGCGTGAACTGCATGATCTCGGCGCGAAACCCGATGGTCTGCGCGTTCGCCATGTTCGATGCGATCATGCGCTCGCGCGCCATCGATGCGTTCATGCCCGATATGGCGGTGTAGATGAGGCGGTCCATGATCAGGTCCGCAGGTTGATGATGGTCTGCGAGATCTGCGTGGCGGTATCGATCGCCTTGGCATTGGCCTGGAAATTGCGCTGGGCGGTGATCAGACCGACCAGCTCCTCGGCAATGTCGACGTTAGAGCGTTCGAGCGCGCCCGACAGCAGCTTGCCGTATTGGCCGGTTCCCGGCTCGCCATAGTTGGCGGCACCGGAAAGGCCGGTTGCCTGCCAGTTGGACGAGCCCGTCTGCAACAGCCCGGCCGGCGCAATGAAAGCGGCCAGCGCGACTTTGCCGACGATCTGGTTCGAGCCATCGGCGAAGGAGGCGACGACATCGCCATTTGCGGCAACGATCAGGCCGGCAAAGTCCGAGCCTGCGCCATTGGTCGCCGGCACCACTGCGTCCTGAGGCGTTGTCGAGGTGACCACGCCCGCGGAATCGACCGGGAAGACCTGCAGCCGGTTGTCGTCATCGTCATGGATGAAGCCCTGTTCGTCTATGGCGAAGCCGCCATTGCGGGTGTAATAGGTCTGACCGGTCTGGGGCGACTTGGTGGTGAAGAAGCCATCGCCGTTGATCGCGATGTCGAGCGCCGAGCCGGTCTGCTCGACCGGGCCCAGCGAGAAGTTCTGCTGGATGGCCGCAACGGTGGCGCCGATCCCCTGGATCAGCTTGGGATTGGTATAGGCCGAACCCGCGACGATATCGGCGAATTCGACGCGGCTTTTCTTGAAGCCGGTGGTCTCGACGTTGGCGATGTTGTGCGAAATGACGCCAAGGTCGGTCTGGGCGTTCTTCAGCCCGTTGAGCGATGTGTAGAAGGACATGGTTGCTTCTCCTGTGAACGAGGTCAGGCGGTGGGCTTCGCGGTCGCCTGAATGGCGATCACGGTATCGAGCTTGCTGGCGATGGACTTGAGCGTGTCGCCCATCTCGGTGATGCCCGAGAGCGAGGAGAACTGGGCCATCTGCGCCAGCATCTCCTTCTGGTCGACCGGCTCGGTCGGGTCCTGGTTCCTGAGCTGGGCCAGCATCATCTTGAGGAAATCGGTCTGGCCGAGCGAGGCGAAACCGGCCTTGGTGCCGGCGGGCAGCACGGTGGCGGCTTGCGAAACGGAATTGGTGGTCAGCATGGCAATGGTCCTCATTTCATCCGGATGGTTTCGATCATCAGCTGGCGGGCGGCGGTCATCGCCTCGACCATGTTCTGGTACTGGCGCGAGGCTTCGAGCATCTCGACCATCTCGGCGTTTTCATCGACCGGGCTGGTCCAGACGTTGCCCTCGGCGTCGGCCAGCGGGTGATCTGGATTGTGCTCCTTGACCGCCGGGGCCTGGTCGCGGACGATCCCGGCGACGCGCACGCCGGCGAGGCCGGATGCATCGTCGAGCTGCGCCTGGAACACCGCGCGGATCGGGCGGTAGCTGCCCTCTTCGCTGCCAGCGACGGTTCCCGCGTTGGCAAGGTTCGATGCCGAAGCGTTCATCCGTACAAGCTGGGCCGACATGGCGGTGCGGGCGACGTCGAACAGGCTGTTCATGCCGGGCATGGTCATTCGCCCTTGAGCGCGCGGGTGATCGTGTCGACCCGGCCGCGGATGAAGGAAAGCGTGGCCGAATAGCCGACGGCGTTTTCGCCGAAGGCCAGTTGCTCGGTGGACAGCTCGACCGTGTTGCCGTCGAGCGAGGGCATCACCGGCACCCGGAAGCGGGTTGCGCCCTGGACAGCCTGGCCCTCGTCGGCGCCGGAAAGGCGGGCCTTGAGCGCCGCGGCGAAATCGATGTCGCGCGCCTTGTAGCCGGGGGTGCCGGCATTGGCGATGTTCGAGGCGAGCAGGCCCATGCGCTGCGAG
>JAYRPK010000179.1:0-1545 GCA_041911195.1 Novosphingobium sp.
CCGAGATCTTCCGCGCCGGCCTACGCGAGCGCGGCACGGCCCAGCCGATGCTGTCCGGCCGCATGGCGCGGACCGGCGGCCCGGTGATCGAGGGGCGCAACCTGCGCTATGCCTATGGCCCGGCCGCGCCCACGGTGATCGACGGGGCCAATCTCTCCATCGCACGGGGCGACCGCATCCTGATCGAAGGACCATCCGGGGGCGGAAAGTCGACCCTGGCGGGGCTCATCACCGGCCTTTCCCGGCCCGACGGCGGCCTATTGCTGCTCGACGGGCTCGACCGGCCGACGCTGGGCGACGAATGGCACCGCCACGTCACTGCCGCGCCGCAGTTTCACGAAAACCACATCCTTTCCGGCACGCTCGCCTTCAACCTGCTGATGGGCCGCCAGTGGCCGGCCAGCGAGGCGGACATCGAGGAAGCCACGGCGCTGTGCGAGGACCTGGGCCTGGGCGATCTGCTGCGCCGCATGCCGGGCGGTATCCACCAGCGGGTCGGCGAAACCGGATGGCAGCTCTCGCATGGCGAGCGCAGCCGCACCTTCCTCGCCCGCGCGCTGTTGCAGCAAGCGGAAGTGACGATCCTCGACGAAAGCTTCGCCTCGCTGGATCCGGCGACGATGGACCAGTGCCTGAGGACCGCGCTTGACAAGGCCGAGACGCTGGTGGTGATCGCGCACCCCTGAGAGGGTTTATGGAAACGCGATCTCCGGCATTTCAGGCCGCCAGCTTTCCAGATCGAAGCCTTCCGCCCCGCGCCGGAAATGCAGCACGGCCCATTCCTGCGTACCGATGAGTACTTCGGGCGAGGCCGCGTCGCAGCGCGCCTTCAGCTCTCGCCAGAAGCTATCGCGGTCCTGGCCCAGCGCCTCGATATGCCGGTCGGAAAGGAAGGCCCGGGCAAAGCCCTCGCCGATCGGGCGGCTCTGGCGGAACAGCTCCACCCCATGCCCGGCGATCCGCTCCACGCCGCGCCGCGCATGCAGCGGATCGTGGCGCGCGACATCCGGTGCGTCGAGCGCCTCGAACAACAGCGCGAGGCGGCGGAACAGCGGCTGCACCTCATCGGCAAAGGCCACGCGCTGCTTGTCCCCAAGCGGCGTCTTGTCGCCCAGGACATAGCTCAGAGGATGGCTGTCCGGCAGCGTCAGTGCGCCGTGCACGACCATGAAGCTGCCGCCGGGCGCCAGGGTCCGGCATATCCCCTTGCACAGCGCGACATCGTCGAGCCAGTGGATCGCCTGCGAGATGGTGATCGCATCGTATGTGCCGTCGTGCTGCGGCAGGCGATTGCAGCTCTCGTTAAAGGCTTCGAGCTGCAGGCCCCGCCGCTTCGCCTCGGCCCTGGCCGCCGCGACGAAGCCGCGCGACAGTTCCATGATCGCAACATGCGGCGTGGAGCGCGCCAGTTCCAGCGCCAGGCTTCCGGGACCAGCGGCAAGATCGAGCACCCGGCTCTCCGGCCCGATCCGCGCGGCTTCCATGATCCGCGCGGCCACGGC
Source organism: Novosphingobium sp. (assembly GCA_041911195.1). Classification (GTDB taxonomy): domain Bacteria; phylum Pseudomonadota; class Alphaproteobacteria; order Sphingomonadales; family Sphingomonadaceae; genus Novosphingobium. Next base: position 1,503 of record JAYRPK010000179.1, read on the forward strand.
CTTGGGGAATGGCCTGTGTTCCAGGTAATCGCGCGCCATGGCC
>JAYRPK010000180.1:0-3653 GCA_041911195.1 Novosphingobium sp.
CCACAGGTAATCATAGGTCCATGGATTGGACGGGCGGTGGCCGTCGAAGTCGAGGAACTGCCAGCCAAGAATATCGCCGGCCACTTCGCCCAGCGCCTTGTGGGTTTGCGTGACCATCAGCTTCATCATCGAGCCCTTGGGGCCGGGCATGCCAGTGCGGTCGGTCTCGGCGATATCGGCCAGCGTCATCGCTTTGATCGCCATGCAGTCCGCCTTGATGCCGGCGAGGCGCTGGGCAATCCCGTCGTCCTCGATGGCGAGGCGGCCGTCCTCCAGCTGGGTCTTGCTGGCAAGCTCGATGGCGCGGTTGACGCGTTCGTAGAGTTCGAGCTGGTCGCCGATGAAGCCCATGCCGCGTTCGAACGAGAGTGTTGCCATGGCGGTCGACCAGCCCTGGTTCACCTCGCCGACGACGTTCTCGATCGGTATGCGCACGCTATCGTAGAACACCATGTTGACGTGCTCGCCGCCGACCATGGTGCGGATCGGCTGGATGTCGATGCCGGGCAGCTTCATGTCGCAGATCAGCCAGGTCAGACCCTTGTGGCGCGGGTCCTGCGGATCGGTGCGGATCAGCAGTTCCTGGTAATCGGCGAACTGGGCGTCGGTGGTCCACATTTTCGCGCCGGTGACGACGATGGCATCGCCATCGACTTCGCCCTTGCACTTGAGCGCGGCAAGGTCGGATCCGGCATTGGGCTCGGAAAAGCCCTGGCACCACAGCGCCTCGCCCGAGAGGATGCGCGGCAGGTGAAAGGCCTTCTGCGCCTCGGTCCCGCGCGCGATCAGGGTGGGGCCGGCGTGCATCAGCGCGACATAGGTAGTGTTGATGTGGTGCGGCGCGTGGGTGCGGGCGAGTTCCTCGTACCAGATCACCTGCTGCAGGCCGGATAGGCCAAGGCCGCCATATTCTCTCGGCCAGGCGACACCGGCCCAGCCGTGGTCATGGAGTTTGCGCTGCCAGTCGCGGTCGTATTGTGCGCCGGCGGGCCCATAGCCGGGGTGGGGCTCGGCCGGGATGTTGGCGGTGAGCCACTCACGGGCGCGGGCGCGGAACTGGCGGTCCTCTTCGCTGTACTGCAGATCCATGCGTCAGTCCTCCAGCTCGGCATGGAGGAGGCTGGCCAGCAGGGTGCGCTTGGAGCCGAACAGGCGCGAGAGCAGCAGGGCGTGCTTCAGGAGCAGGTGGCAGTCATGCTCGTCGGTGACGCCGATGCCGCCGTGGAGCTGGATCGCCGTATCGGCATTGCCCAGCGCGGCCTGGTTGGCGCAATGCTTGGCGGCATCGAGGTGCGCCTGGGCATCGCCGCGCCCTTCCTTGATCGCGGCGGCGGCGAACCACAGTTGCGAGCGGGCTGCCTCGGCCCGCACGGCCATGTCGGCGCAGGGGTGGCGCACCGCTTGCCAGGAACCGATCTTGCGCCCGAAAGTCTCGCGCAGCTTGGCATATTCGACGGTGAGGTCGAGCGCGGCCTCGGCAATGCCGATCAGCATGGCGGCCGTACCGAGCTGGCCGAACTGCCAGATGCGGCTGCCCGATACCGGTCCACCGGGGGGCAGTGATGCCAATTTCCGTATCGAATTGGCGGGATCGAGGGCCGCCACGTTCGATCCTCCATTTCGGTCCAGGCCGTGCAGTGTTGTCACCTCGATCGCGGGAAACACTCCCCATTCGGCGTCCGCCGCGCCAATCGTGCGGAAACCGGTTCCGTCCGCCACCAGCAGTGCCGCTCCGATTTCGCCCAGCAGCAATCTGGCGTGAAGTGTCTCGGTCGAGAAGCGGACATTGCCCTGTTCGTCAGACACTTTCGCCCTCGGCACAGCGGCCAGGGCAATGGCGGCAAGGCTCTGCGCCAGCAGGTCCACCGGCCCGCATTGCCGCCCGACTTCGCGGAAGAACAGGGCATGTTCCACCGCCGAGAGGCCACTGCCGCCTTTGTCCTGTGGAACGGCCAGGCCGAACCAGCCCATATCGCCGATCTTGGCACGCAGCTCCGGCCCCATGTCCGCGCTGCCTTCGGCATGCAAGCGGGCAATCGGCATGACCTCGGCTAGATAGTCTGCTGCCGCCCTCGCCAGTTCGGCTTCCTCGCCGTCAGGGGCGAGGTACATTGCGCGATTCCCGGAAAATGATTCGTGGCGAGAGCATTACAACCCGGTTCCTAGGCCAGCGCGACAAGATTGCAACAAGCGCGGCGCATTTCACCCGGCGAAAGGCACATCGGGCACGCCCGTCTCGCCCGGTTCCAGCGCGAAGACTGGCCCGCCGGGCACGGCATCGGGGATGCCGCCGGGGGCGGAGTTCTTGCCGCTGGTGACGAAGAGCGTCTGCATGTCCGGGCCGCCGAAGGCCGGCTTGGTCGGAAAGGAAAAGGTGAGCGGCTCGATCCGGTCCAGCGTGCCGTCGGGCAGGTATCGCCGCAAGGCGCCAGCGCCGACATTGGCGAGCCAGTAGCCGCCCTCGCTGTCCACGGTCGCCCCGTCGGCGAAGCCCTGGCCCTCCGGCAGGGTGATGAAGAGGCGGCGGTTGGAAAGTTCGCCAGTGGCTGGATCGAGGTCCCATTGATCGACGCGGCGGGTGGGCGTGCCGGTGCCGTACATGGTCCGCCCATCCGGGCTGAAGGCAAGGCCATTGCTGACGTGGACCTCGCCTGCCGCCTTGACCAACCGGTTGCCCTCCAGTCGGCAATAGCCCGCATCCATCGCGCCGCGATCGGCGGGATAGCGGGTGTCGTAGCCACCGATCCAGAAGCGGCCCTGCCGGTCGGTGCAGCATTCGTGCAGGTTGACGTGAGGTGGGAAGGGGGAAGGCGCGCGCAGATCCAGCGCGCCGCTTGCGAGGTCGAAGTCGTAGACGCCGTCGCTCAGCGCCACCAGCAGGCCGCCGTCTGCCTTGAACACGAAGCCGCCGATCCGCTTGGGCATCGGCCAGACCCGGTGCTCGCCGCTTGCAGGATGCCAGCGGTGCAGTTCCGGCGGGTGCTCGCAATTGACCCAGTAGAGCGCCTGTTCGGAGGCGGACCAGGCCGGGGTTTCGCCCAAGTGGTTGTCGGCATCGAAGGCGATCCGGACCTTGCTCATCCTGCTACTCCCGCCTGTTCGAGCAGACGCCCGATGTGCGCCGCCGCGCGCTTCAACCCGGTTTCCTGCCCTTCGGCCTGCAGGCGCGGGCCGATGATCTCCAGGTCGTACCATCCCCGAAAGCCTACCGAGACCATGAGCGGTATCAGCCGCTCATAGGGCACCGCGCCGTCGCCCGGTACGGCCCGGCAGGGCAGGCCCCGGTCGCCCAGGACATAATCGGAGATCTGCGCGAGCGGGGAGATCGGCGCTGCATCCGCCAGCGCCGCCTCGATGTCGGCATCCACCCAGCAGGCGAACAGGTCGATCATCACGGCAATGCCCGCCAGTTTCGCCACGGCCACTGTGTCGGCGAGGCGGTGGACGATGGATGCATCGGCATAGAGGTGCGAAGTCGGCTCGATCCCCAGCCCGATCCCCGCCGCGCGCGCCGCCTCGGCGCAAGGCGCTATGGCCTCGGCAAAGCGCTTCGCGGCCTCCGGCCAGGCATGCGCTCCCCTTCCGCCGGTGGTCATGATCACGTTTTGCGCGCCCAACTCGGCGGCGATGCCCAGCGTGCGCAGCAGTCGCTC
>JAYRPK010000181.1:0-6279 GCA_041911195.1 Novosphingobium sp.
CGAGCAAGCCCTGGCCCGATGCGCTGGAGGCCTTCACCGGCAGCCGCGAAATCAGCGGCAAGCCGATGATCCGCTACTTCGCCCCGCTGACCCGCTGGCTGCAGCAGCAGAACCGGGGGAGAAAGTGCGGGTGGTGAACAACGGCGAAGTGTCGAACGGCGACCGCTGCCATGTCGTCGCAGGGACACACAAGGGGCGTTCGGGCACCGTCGAGGACTGGAAGCTGTCCAAGACTGGCCAGGCCACGATCACCGTTCGCGATGGCAACGGGGATCGCTTCAAGACGCTCGCCCGCAATGTGAGCAAGGCCGGCTAGAAGAAACCCGCCAATTCCGCCAATTGCCAAAGGCCCAGCGCAAGAAACAGCAGGGCCGCGGCGATCCGCGCCGCCTTCAGGGGAACGATCCGGGTCAGCCTGTCGCCAAGGAACACGGCTGGCGCGTTGACCAGCATCATGCCGATCGTCGTCCCCGCGGCGACCACCGCCACCATGTGATACTGCGCGCCAAGCGCCACCGTCGCAACCTGGGTCTTGTCGCCCATTTCAACGAGGAAGAAGGCCACCAGCGTCGTCAGGAACGCGCCGCCCCGTTGCTTCACCGCATCATCGTCATCCTCGAACTTGTCGGGCACCAGCGTCCATGCGGCCATGGCGACAAAGCCCAGAGCCACAGCCGCGCGGAACCAGGTCGCCTGGATCAGTCCGGCGACCTCGCTGCCGACGAAGGCGGCCAGCGCATGGTTGGCAATGGTGGCGAAGAAGATGCCGGCGACGATCTGCCAGGGCGCGCGCAGCTTGGCGGCGAGCACGATGGCGAGCAGCATGGTCTTGTCGCCGATCTCGGCGAGCGCGACGACGGCAATCGAGGCAAGCAGGATCTGGATCATTCGCGCGCCAGGTAGAGCACGTCGCGCCGCTGCGAAAGCAGGTGCTGGCCCGAATCGACGAAAATCGTCTCGCCGCTCGCCAGCCAGCCCCGACTTAGGAACAGCGCGGCCTGCGCGATCTCGTCCGCCCCGGTCTTGCGGCCGAGCAGGTTCATCCGGTGCGAGATCTCGATCTCTTCCTCGCGCTGGTCGTGGCTGGCGAGGATCGCACCGGGGGCAATGGCATAGACGCGGTCCTCCGGCCGCTGCTGCGCCATGGCCAGCATCGATACGCTGGCCGCCAGGGCATGCTTGCTCATGGAATAGGAGAAGAAGTCCGGGTTCGGATTGGCCAGCTTCATGTCGGTGACCTGGACCACGCGCCGCCCGCCCCTTGCCCGGGCCTGCGCCAGGAATGCCTGGGCCATGCGCACCGGAGCCTGGGCGTTCACTGCCATGGCCTCGTCAAACACACCGGGGTCGAGCGCCGCCGCGCTGTCTTCGTGGAACACGGCGGCGCAGTTCACCAGCATGCGCCAGTCCTCCAGCCGCTCGGCCAGATGCCCGATCATGGCGACTGCGGCATCACCATCGGCCAGGTCGCATTCGATGCATTCGGCCGATGGCAGGCTGGCGGCCATGGCCTCGGCCGCTTCGTGCGAAGCGCGGTGGTGGATGACAACATGCCAGCCCGCCTCGCCAAAGGCAGTGGCGATGGCCGCGCCGATCCTCCTGGCGCCACCGGTGACGAGAATTGCCGGACGCATGCTGTCAGCCAAGCACAAAGCCCCCGAATACGAAACCGGAAAAATCAGGAGCATGCCCGCTTGACTGCACAAGGCGCCCAATCCCCCGTCCAGACGGCGTGCCGCGCAAGCTAAGCCTTCCCTTCCGCGCCGATCCCGCCTAGAATCAAAGCCAAGAGAGATGTCGCAAGACTGGAGGGCGTTTCATGCAGATCGTGCGAACGATCGTCTGGGTGGTACTGGCGATCGCACTGCTGCTGTTCTCGATCAACAACTGGCACGCAGTCGAAATCAAGATCTGGGAAGGCCTGATTCTCGAAACCAAGCTGCCGGCGCTGGTGATTGTCTCTTTCCTGCTGGGGCTGGGGCCGATGTGGCTGCTGTCCAAGGCAGGCAAATGGCGGCTCAACCGGCGGATCAACGCGCTGGAAAACACGGTTCGCGCCACCGCGCCGACACCGCCGCTGGCGACTTCAACCCAATTGGACGAAGCGGCGCTGCCCGCTCCCGAATCCACGACCACACAGGCAAGCTGACATGGCGAATCCGATCTACCTCGCACTCGACATGCCGCGCCTCGATGCCGGGCTCGATCTCGCCCGCAAGGTCAAGGGCCATGTCGGCGGCATCAAGCTGGGGCTCGAATTCTTCTGCGCCCACGGCCACCACGGGGTGCACGAAATGGCCCATGTCGGCCTGCCGATATTCCTCGACCTCAAGCTGCACGATATCCCCAACACGGTCGCCGCGGCGATGCAGGCGATACATGTGCTCGAACCGGCGATCGTCACGGTCCATGCCGCCGGCGGGCAGGCGATGATGGAAGACGCCAAGGCGGCGGCGGGCGAGCATTGCAAGGTGGTGGGCGTCACTGTGCTGACCAGTCTCGACCTCGGTGATCTGGCGCGAACCGGAGTGAACGGATCGCCGCACGATCAGGCCCTGCGGCTTGCCGAACTGGCCCATGCCGCCGGGCTCGACGGCATCGTCTGTTCGGGGCACGAGGTCGGCGCGGTGCACCGCCAGTGGAAGGACGGCTTCTTCGTCGTCCCCGGCCTGCGCCCCGGCAATGGCAAGGGGCACAACAGCCTGGCCGACCAGAAACGCACGGTCACCCCGCGCGAGGCCCGCAACGCCGGAGCTTCGGTGCTGGTGATCGGCAGGCCGATCAGCCGGGCGGAAGACCCGGTCGCCGCCGCCCGCGCGATCGAGGCCACTCTTTGAAGTTCAGGCCGCAGCAAGGCTGACTGTCCTAGCTGGATGCGATCCGGCGAAGGGGCCTTCGATGAAACACAAGGTTATGGCCATGGCGCTCGCGGCAGTGGCATTGCCGCTCTGTGCCGGATGCACTGTCGCCGGATCGACCGAAGCACTGCCCAAGGGCGCCTATTTCCTGTCCGGCAAGCAGGCGGAATCGCTGTTGCAGCAATGCTCGCGCGGCGCGCCGGCAAAGGGCGAGGCCACCTTCCGGCCCGACAATGCCGATATTGCCGCGCTGGAAGCGGCGCTGGCCGGGGCCGTGGCCAATCGCGAGAGCTATGCCCCCAACATCGGCGCTCGCGCCGTGCCCATGCCGGGCCAGCCAGACTTCTCGCGCGTGCCCCAGGGCTGGAAGCGCCAGTACGCCGGCCTGGTGCGCGGCGGACGGCGCTATATCTACGGCAACTACTTTCCCGACGCCGATTTCGCCGACGATGCGCGGCCTAGCCCGGCCGATACAGCCGTAGTGGTCTGCGACGGCGGGCCGGCCTTCTTCGGCGCGGAATGGGATGTCGAGGCAAGGAAGTTCACCCACCTCGCCTTCAACGGTTCGGTCTAGATCAATTTCCGCCCGATGGGCTGGCTGAGGCAGATGCCGAGCTTGAACTGTCGTCGGAGGGAATTGGATTCTTGCTGATCTGCCAGCCAGCGAGCTGCTGTTTGCCTTCGCCGATGTTGCGATAGGTGAAGCGTTCGTAGGCGGCGCCCTTTTCGAACGTGGTCTTCATGTCGAGCCGGGAAAAGCTGTTGCCGTTGTTCGTGTTGTAGTGCCAGCCCTGCTGCTCGGTGGCGACCACGTTACCGTAGTATTCATGGATGCCGGTCAACAGCTGGGTGAACTGTTCCTGGGTGGCGGTGTTGCGCACGTCGAACGAAGTGCTGTCCCAGATCGCCTGGCAATTGTTGCTGTTGAAATTGGCATGGAAGGCATCGACGCCCTCTCGCGCCTGCTGCACCGATGCCGGGCCCGAACAGGCCGAAACGAGGACGAGGGCGGACATTGCCGCCAATGCGGGTCGGAACATGAATTGGGCCTCCTGTTGTTGTGCCGTTCGGCTTATGCCAATTGCTCCCCGACTCTTGCGTGTTTTCAGGATAATGCCTTGTCCGCTGCCAGAATCAAGATTTGCGGTCTGACCACGCCCGACACGCTGGCGGCAGCGATTCGCGCGCGGGCGGATTATGCCGGGTTCAACTTCTTCCCGCCCAGCCCGCGCTTCCTGCCGCCTGGCCAGGCAGGCGATCTCGCGGCGCAGGCAGAGGGGCGAATCGGCCGGGTAGGCGTCTTCGTCGATGCCCAGGATGCCGCGATCGGCGAGGCCGTGGCAGCGGCGCGGCTCGATGTGCTGCAATTGCATGGGCACGAGACGCCGGAACGCGCGGCGCAGGTGAAGGCCCGCTTCGGCCTGCCGGTCTGGAAAGTGGTGTCGGTGGCTAGCGGCGCGGACGTTGCGCGGGCCAGCGCCTATGCCGGCGCGGCCGATTTCATCCTGTTCGACGCCAAGACGCCCAAGGGCGCGGCATTGCCGGGCGGCATGGGCCTCGCCTTCGACTGGTCGCTGGTGGCGGGCTGGAAGGGACCGCTGCCCTGGGGCCTTGCCGGCGGCCTCAACCCGGAAAACGTCGCCGAGGCCATCAGGCATTCAGGCGCGGGCATGGTCGATACCTCGTCCGGCGTCGAAAGCGCGCCGGGGACCAAGGACGAAGGGCGGATCGCCGCCTTCTGCGCGGCGGTACGCTCCGCCTGATGAAAAGGGGCGGCCTGTCGCCAGGCCGCCCCTTCCATCTCCGGCTCGCCGTTCCCGTCAGAACTTGATGCCGATGCCGGCGGACACAGCGTTCGAATCCGGCGGGCCGTTGTTGGTGAAGAAGTGGCGGTATTCGACCTTGCCATAGAGGCCAGAGCCGAACTTGTGCTCGTATCCCGCGCCCAGGTGCTCGGCGCTTTCGCACAACTCGCAGATCTTGGTGGTATAGCCGCCCGCCACGAACAGCTTGTCGTCGGGCGAGGCCTTGATGCCCGCGCGGCCGGTGAAGCCGAACGCGACGCGGTTGGCGTTGGAATCGAGCACCTTGTCGGCGGAGACTTCGGCCCCGGCAAAGCCGCTGCTGCCCAGGTCGAAGTCATAGCCCGCGGCAGCGCCCGCGGTTCCCTTCGAATAGCCCGGCGACCAGTAGACGCCGCCGCGCGCCTCGACGCGGGCTTCATTGGCCATGGCCGGCGTTGCGATCGCCAGTGAGGCCGCGAGCGTGAAAAGAACCTTGCGCATAAACTAACTCCTTGAATTTATGCCCCGGTGACAGGGCAAGGGGGAGCTAGGAAGGCGCGACTTGCGCCCCGCTGAACCGCTTGTTCAGAACTGTCGCGGCCAGCGGCGGGCGGCCCCCCGGCAGCGACAGGCGGTTGTCAATGCGGCAAATCGTGCACTTTGCCCGACGGGCGAGAGCGCTGGACTTCGCAGGGCCCTTCTGCCAAGCGCGGCGGCATCATGAACGCCCCCAATTCCTTCCGCACCATGCCAGACGATCGCGGGCATTTCGGCCAGTTCGGCGGCCGCTATGTCGCCGAAACGCTGATGCCGCTGATCCTCGATCTGGAAAAGGAATATCGCCGAGCCAAGGCCGATCCCGAATTCCAGCGGGAATTCGACGACCTGCTGAAGCACTATGTCGGCCGCCCCAGCCCGCTCTATTTCGCACCGCGCATCACGGCGCATTTTGGCGGGCCCCAAATATGGTTCAAGCGCGAAGAGCTGAACCACACCGGCGCGCACAAGATCAACAATTGCATCGGCCAGATCCTGCTGGCGATCCGCATGGGCAAGACGCGGATCATCGCCGAGACCGGCGCGGGCCAGCACGGCGTCGCCACCGCCACCGTCTGCGCGCGCTTCGGCCTGCCTTGCGTGATCTACAAGGGATCGACCGACGTCGCCCGCCAGCAGCCCAACGTGTTTCGCATGAAGCTTCTGGGTGCCGAGGTGATTCCGGTGGAATCGGGCGCCAAGACGCTGAAGGACGCGATGAACGAGGCGCTGCGCGACTGGGTCGCCAACGTCCACGACACCTTCTACATCATCGGCACCGCGGCGGGTCCGCACCCCTATCCCGAGCTGGTGCGCGACTTCCAGTCCATCATCGGCCGCGAAACGCGCGAACAACTGATGGAGCAGGCCGGCCGCCTGCCCGACCTGCTGCTGGCGGCCGTCGGCGGCGGATCGAATGCGATCGGGCTGTTCCACCCCTTCCTCGACGATCCCGACGTGGAGATGATCGGGGTGGAGGCGGCCGGCCACGGCATCGAGACCGGCCAGCACGCGGCGAGCCTGACCGGCGGCGGGCCGGGCATTCTCCACGGCAACAAGACCTACCTGCTGCAGGACGAGGACGGCCAGATCACCGAAGC
>JAYRPK010000182.1:0-5709 GCA_041911195.1 Novosphingobium sp.
CGCGCAACATGGGGCATTTTGGGCTGGCGCTGGGCAGCTATGCGCATTTCACTTCGCCGATCCGCCGCTATTCGGACCTGTTGGTCCATCGCGCGCTGGTCGATGCCTTCGGGCTGGAGCAGCCGGCGCCCAAGGCCAAATTGCCCGCCACGTCCGGCCTTTCGGAGCGCGATCGCGACGATCTCGGCAAGGTCAGCGAGGCGATCAGCATGGCCGAACGCCGCGCCATGGAGGCCGAGCGCGAGACCATCGACCGCTATGTCGCCGCCTGGCTTTCGGGCCGGGTGGGCGAAGTGTTCGAAACCCGCATCACCGGCGTGCAGAAGTTCGGCTTTTTCGCCACTATCGTCGGGCTGGGCGGCGATGGGCTGGTTCTGGTTTCGACCCTGGGCGCCGAGCGCTTTTCCTATGATGAGCGGGCGCATGTGCTGGAGGGCGAAGAGAGCGGCACTCGCTATGCCATGGGCGACCGGCTGCGGCTGAGGCTGGCGGAAGCCAATCCGCTGACCGGCGCGCTGAAGTTCGAGCCGGAGGATGGCTGCGGATCGGGAATCGAGCCGCGTGGCCGCCCACTACCGCTCAAACGCAAGGGCAAGCATCAGGTCGGGAAGCGCGGGCGGCCGGGCAACATCCGCCACCAGGGCAAGCGGCGTTAGAGTCCTTCGACAGGCTTAGGACGAGCGGGCGTGGGTTTGGAATTCCCGCTCATGCTGAGCTTGTCGAAGCATCAGCTCAGCCGGTCGATATCCTCAGCGCTCATCGATCCCGGCACGACGAAGACAGGGCAGGGCAACTGTCCCGCCTGTGGGCCGGTGAAATGGCTGACCAGCGGGCCGGGGCCGTTATCCCTTGCCGCGCCGAGCACCAGCGCGGCGATTTCGGGATGTTCGGCCAGGTACTCGCGCACCACTTTCGCGCCTTCGCCCTGCCGCACCGAAATCACAGGCATGGGCCCGCCTTCCGATACGATGCTGCCCGCGGCCATGGCCATGCTGGATTCGGCGCGGTCGCGCGCTTCCTGCTCGATGGTCGCCTGGACGCCGGCAAAGGCCTGGAAGGGCTGGGGCGGGATCAGCGCGAGGAGGTGGAGGCCGCCGCCGGTCTTGGTCGCGCGGCGCGTGGCGAAGCGCAGCGCGACGTGCGCTTCTTCAGTCTCGTCCATGATGACCAGATAGACACGCATGGCGCCACCCCTTCGCGGGCGGTATCCGCCACAACGCGGCATTGCGCAAGATACTTGCTCCGCCGCGCCATTTTGGCCAATGACGTCGGCATGCCCATCGAAATCAAGATGCCTGCGCTTTCGCCCACCATGGAAGTCGGCAAGCTGGCCAAATGGCTGGTGAAAGAAGGCGACGCGGTGGAGGCCGGCGATCTGCTGGCCGAAATCGAGACCGACAAGGCGACGATGGAATTCGAGGCAGTGGACGAAGGCACGGTGCTTTCGATCGCCGTTCCCGAGGGCAGTGAAGGCGTCAAGGTCGGCACCGTCATCGCCACGCTATCGGGCGAGGGCGGGGAGGCGTCAGCCAAGGCCGAAGCGCCCCCTCCAGCAGCGGCTGAACCGCAAGCGCCAGCGCCTGTCGCAACAACTCCGCCACCGGCCACCCCTGCCGTGGCCTCTTCCAGCAAGGACAACCGTGTGATCGCATCTCCCCTCGCCAAGCGCCTCGCCGCCGAAAGGGGCGTGGACCTCGCCGCGATCAAGGGAACGGGTCCCAATGGCCGCATCGTCAAGGCCGACGTCGAGACCGCCGAGCCCGGCGCCGCGCCGAAGCCCGTTGCGGCTGCTCCCGCGCCGACGCCGGCACCTGCTGCTGCCCCGCCGCCACCGGCCGCCGAGGCCAAACCGGCCACCGCCGACATGGCGCCGGAAACCCGCGCCTTGCTCGACGACCGCATCCCGCACACGGTCAGCAAGCTCTCCGGCATGCGCAAGACCATCGCCAAGCGGCTCGCCCAGTCGATGAGCGAGGCGCCGCACATCTACCTCACCGTCGATGTCCGGCTCGACAAACTGCTGGCCCTGCGCGCCGATCTCAACGAGGCGCTGGCGAGCCGGGGCGTGAAGATCTCGGTTAACGACATGCTGGTGAAGGCGCTGGGCATGGCGCTGGTCCAGGTGCCGGAATGCAACGTCACCTTCGCCGGCAACGAGATGATCAAATACAGCCGCGCCGACGTTTCGGTGGCGGTGAGCATTCCCGGCGGCCTGATCACCCCCATCGTCCAGGACGCCAACGGCCGCAGTCTCTCGGAGATTGCCGTGGCGATGAACGATCTCGGCATGCGGGCGAAGGAAGGCAAGCTCAACCCCAGCGAATACATGGGTGGCACCGCCAGCCTCTCCAACATGGGCATGATGGGGATCAAGCACTTCACCGCCGTGATCAACCCGCCGCAATCGACCATCCTCGCCATCGGCGCGGGCGAGAAGCGGCCCTGGGTGATGCCGGACGGTTCGCTTGGCGTCGCCAGCGTGATGACCGCGACCGGCAGCTTCGACCACCGCGCTGTGGACGGGGCGGACGGTGCGCGGCTGATGGCGGCCTTCCGCGAGCTTTGCGAGAAGCCGCTGGGGCTGGTGGCCTGAGCCGATGGCCCACGCCGTCCCCGCCGAAGAACCCGTCATCCGCGTCGTCGCCATGCCGGCGGACACCAATCCGCACGGTGATATCTTCGGTGGCTGGCTGATGAGCCTGATGGACATCGGCGCGGGCACTGTCGCCATGCGCGTGTGCAAGGGCCGCGCGGTGACGGTGGCCATGGACGGCATGCAATTCCACGCGCCAGTCGCGGTGGGGGACGAGGTTTCCGTCTATGGCACGCTGCTGACGACCGGCCGCACCTCCATGACCATCTCGGTGGAAGCCTGGCGCCGCCTGCGCGACGAGGACCATGCGCAAAAAGTGACCGAAGCCAATTTCACATTCGTCGCCATCGACGACGAGGGGCGCCCGCGCCCGGTTAATCCCTGAAGGAGTCAGTTCTTGTCCGATCCATATGACGTCATCGTGCTCGGTTCCGGCCCCGGCGGCTATGTCGCCGCCATCCGCGCGGCGCAGCTTGGCCTGAAGACGGCCATCGTCGAGCGCGAGAACCTGGGCGGCATCTGCCTCAACTGGGGCTGCATCCCGACCAAGGCGCTGCTGCGCTCGGCCGAGCTCTTTCACCAGATGAAGCACGCCAAGGACTATGGCCTTTCGGCAGACAACATCACCGCCGACCTCGACGCCATCGTCAAGCGCTCGCGCGGGGTGGCATCGAAGCTCAACCAGGGCGTCACGCACCTGATGAAGAAGAACAAGATCGACGTCCACATGGGGCAGGGCAAGCTGCTGGGCGGCGGCAAGCTCTCCGTCACTAGCGAGGACGGCAAGGCGAGTGAGATCGCCGGCAAGCACATCATTGTCGCCACCGGTGCCCGTGCGCGCGAACTGCCGAAGAAGACCGGCAAGGCCGACGGCAAGCGCATTTGGACCTATCGCCACGCCATGGTGCCGCCCGAAATGCCCAGCAAGCTGCTGGTCGTCGGCTCGGGCGCAATCGGCATCGAATTCGCCAGCTTCTACAACGACCTCGGTGCCGAAGTGACGGTGATCGAAATGGTCGACCGGATCGTTCCGGTGGAGGACGCGGAAGTTTCCGCCTTCCTCGAAAAGGCGCTGAAGAAGCAGGGCGTCAAGATCATGACCTCGGCCAAGCTGGACGATATCCAGCCCGGCGATAAGGGCGTCGCGGTGAAGATCAAGGACAAGGACGGCAACGTCTCGGAAGATACGTTCAGCCATGTGATCGCGGCGGTCGGCATCGTGCCGAACATCGAGAACATCGGGCTGGAAGACGTCAACGTCGAGCCGGACGAAAAGTTCCACATTAAAACCGATGCCTATGGCCGCACCAATGTCCCCGGCATCTGGGCCATCGGCGACTGCACCGCCGGCCCCTGGCTGGCCCACAAGGCGAGCCACGAGGGCGTCACCGCCGCCGAGGCCATTGCGCAGGAACTGGGCAACGCCGAAATCCACCCGCACCCGCTCGACCGCAACAACATCCCTGGCTGCACCTATTGCCACCCGCAGATCGCCTCGGTCGGCATGACCGAAGCCAAGGCCAAGGATGCCGGCTACGAAGTGAAGGTCGGCAATTTCCCCTTCATGGGCAACGGCAAGGCCATCGCGCTCGGCGAGCCGGAGGGCTTCGTCAAGACGGTGTTCGACGCCAAGACCGGCGAGCTATTGGGTGCGCACATGATCGGCGCGGAAGTGACCGAACTGATCCAGGGCTTCGTTGTCGGCAAGACGCTGGAGACAACCGAGGCGGAACTGATCCAATCGGTCTTCCCGCACCCGACGCTGAGCGAGATGATGCACGAATCGACCATGGCCGCCTTCGGCCGCGTCATTCACATCTAGTCTGTTTCAGTTGCACTGAAACAGATGCGGCACCGGCCCGCTTCGCCCTCCACGTTAGTGGAGAAATAAGGTTTTAACCCTTAGCCGCCTCGCGACGGATATGGTCGAACACGGCCACGTGCAGCGGGTTGGTGAACTGGCAGCCGATGGCTTCGTTGTTGCTCCAGCGCACATCGGCGCTGAGCACCTGCAGGCCGGGAATGCGGATGCGCACCGGCACGTCCTTGAGCATGCCGGCCGACCAGTTCATGCGAAAACCGCTCGCCGAGAGATCATCGAGCACCACCACGCGCCATGGCCGGCTGCCCTGCCGCACTTCGCAGCGCAGAGAAACCGTCGCGCGCTCGCTACGTTCGCGGGCAGCTGAAGCGACTGCAGGTTCGAACGACAAGGTAACCTCCACAGGGCAAGTCTTACCCGATTAACCGCATTCGGTTTCCAAGGTGTTATCGTTGGATGGTAAATTCCGGATGGAGGATGCCAGGTACAACTACTTGCTGCCGGATTCAGCTGCGGGCTGTCCCTTGCTCCCCGGCGAATCGGCCTTTTGCGGCCCAAGCAGCGCGGGCTCGAAGATCAGGGCGCAGACCAGCGTCCAGATCAGCGAAATCATCAGGATCAGCCCCATGCTGGCCGTGCCGGGGTGATGCGAAAACCACAGTGCGCCGAAGGCCGCCCCGGTTGCCAGCGCGCTGAACAGCACCGCGCGGGCAAGGCTGCTTTGCAGCAGATTGGTGCCGCCCGCCCACCAGGCCATGACGAAATAGATATGGAAAGCGACGCCGACCCCGAACAACAAGGGAAAGGCGATGATATTGGCGAAATTGAGTGGCTGCCCGATCAGCACGCAGCTGCCCAGTGTCAGGAAGCCGGACAGCACCACCGGCGCGAGGGTATAGGCGACCTCGCGGACACTGCGCAGCACGGCGAACAGCAGCAGGCTGACCAGCACCAGCGCCAGTACGCCGGCCTGGACGAAGGCCTGGGAAACCGTGCGCGCGGCCTCCTGGGTGGATACCGGCATGCCGACCGCGTCGTGCGTGACCGAGCGCACCGCGGTAGTGAAGCGCTTGATGACTTCATTGTCCGCGCTGTTGCCCCTGGGGATCGCAGTGACCACCGCCCGGCCATCCTTGGCAAGCCACTGGCTGGTGATCTCCTCCGGCAGGCTCTGCCGGTCGATCGCCGAGGCCTGCAATGAAAGTCGCATCTGGTCGAGCGTGATGGTGAGCGGCTCGACCAGCATTGTCTCCACCCGCTGGCGTGTTTCCGGTGCGGCATCGGCCAGCCTCGA
>JAYRPK010000183.1:0-3152 GCA_041911195.1 Novosphingobium sp.
GCGGCAGCCCGGCACGCGCGCAGATGGCTTCCAGCCGGGCCACTTCCGGCCAGGGTGCCTCTGGATTCACGTGATCCATGGTGACGGGCGAAATCCCGCCCCAATCGTCGATCCCGGCCTCGATCAGGTCGGCCAGCCGCTCGTCGTTGAGGTTGGGCGGGGCCTGGACCGAGACATCATCCGGCAGCACGATCCGCGCGGCGGCCAGCACGCGCAGGAAGTCCTCCCGGCTGGCGACGGCCTTTTCCGCCATCTTGGTGCCGGGCTTGGGCAGAAAGTTCTGGACGATGACTTCCTGCAGGTGGCCGTGCTTCACATGCACGTCGCGCAGCGCCAGCAAGGCCTCGATGCGCTCTTCCGGCGTCTCGCCGATGCCGATGAGGATGCCGCTGGTCATCGGCACCCGCGCGCGGCCGGCGGCTTCGAGCGAGGCGATCCGCACTGCCGGAACCTTGTCCGGCGAGCCATGGTGCGCTTCGCCCTTTTCCAGCAGGCGTTCCGAGGTGCTTTCCAGCATCAGCCCGGCCGAGGCGGCGAAGGGCCGCAGCATCAGGTAGTCCGCTTCCTCCAGCACGCCGGCATTGACGTGCGGCAGCAGGCCCGTCTCCTTCAGCACCAGTTCCGCGCAGTGGCGGACATAGTCGATGGTGCGGGCAAATCCGCGCTCTTCCAGCCACTCGCGCGCGGCGGCATAGCGGCGCTCGGGCGCATCGCCGAGGGTGAACAGCGCTTCCTTGCAGCCCGCCGCTGCACCGGCGCGGGCGATTTCCAGCACTTCTTCCTCGGTGAGGTACGGCGCCTTCAGCCGCGAGGGCGTGGTGGCGAAAGTGCAGTAGTGGCAGACATCGGTGCACAGCCGCGTGAGCGGGATGAAGACCTTGGGCGAATAGGTCATCCGCGCCGGGCCGCGTGCGTCGCGGCGTTCCCGCGCCTCCGCCATCAGGGCGTCGAGCGGCGTTTCCAGCAGGCGAGCAATCAAATCACGGTCAGCAAGTGCCATGGCATACCTATCCCAAACCGGCTGCTGACAGTGCTACGCGCGCAAGCCGCTCCCGGTCCGAAGCGTCGCACATGACTGTTGCCGTGACAGTTACCGCAACCCCGCCTGCCCCAAGCTTTTGGGCGTCGGCGGCGTCGGCGAGGTCGATCAGCAGGTGATCGACAAGGCCGGAGTAATGCCTGGCGATGGCGAGGTTGTCGCACGCGAATCCCAGTTCCGCAAGCATCTTGGCAAGCGGTCCTTTGATCGCCTGCCCGCCCACCAGCGGCGAGACGGCCACCAAAGGCACCTTGCGGTTCTGCAGGGCGTCGCGGACGCCATCAACGGCCAGCATTGGATCGACGCTGAGGAAGGGGTTGGAGGGACACAGGATGATCGCGGCAAGATCGGGCCGGGCCAGCGCCTCGGCAAAGCCCGGCGAAGGCGCGGCGCCGGGGGTGCCGGCAAAGCGGATGCCCCTGACCTTGGGCTCGCAGCGCTCGCGCACGAAATAGTGCTGGAAATCGAGCCAGCCCTGATCGGTCTCGATCTGGGTGCGCACCGGGGCGTCCGTCATGGGGACCACCGCCGGGCCAATGCCCAAGGCTTTGGTCAGACGAGCAGTGACCTCGGACAAGGTCTCCCCTGCCCTCAGGCGCCATGAGCGTGCGATGTGCATCGCCATGTCGCGGTCACCGAGGTTGAACCACTGCGCCTCGCCCAGCCTTGCGAGCTGCTCCAGCGCCCGCCAGCTCTCGTCCGCCACGCCCCAGCCGCGAGTGCTGTCGTTTAGGCCGGCCAGAGCATAGACGTTGGAATCAATGTCCGGGCAGACGGTGAGGCCGAGATGCTCGAAATCGTCGCCGGTGTTGACGGCAATGGTGAGGTCTTCGGGAGGCAACACCGCCGCGAGGCCCGAGGCCAGCTTCGCGCCGCCGACGCCGCCGGAAAGGGCAAGAACGTGGCCGCTCACCGGAACATGTCCTCCGCCATGGGCCGCACCACGCTTCCCGCGCCAGGCCCGTCTTCCTCGCTCACCCACTTGCCCGCGCCGCGCACCAGGGCGACCGGAGTGCCTTCCGAGGCCTCGCCCATGGCCAGCACCGCCATGGCGGCAACGGCGTCGGCGATGGCGATGACAGTCGCCTGCAGGGTGCGGCCGAACAGGTCCTGCCCCCTGCCCCGCTGGTCGTCGAGCACCGTCAGCCCCGCGCAGCCGATGGCCTGGCCGACCGTGCCGATGCGCCATGCGCGGCCAAGGCTGTCGGCGATCACGACGGCAGGTTTGACCGCGCATAATCCCGCCAGATCGCCGCGGATCGCGCGTGCGCTAACGTCAGGGTCCTGCGGCCAGAGCAGCACTGTGTCGTCATCGCCGCCCTCGATATTGGAGGCATCGATCCCGGCATTGGCCAGCACGTGGCCGCAACGATGCCTTGCAATCACAGCAGCCGGCGTCGCGCGCAGGATCTCGCTGCTCTCGTCGAGGATCAGCTGGGCGAACTCCGGCTCCCGACCGGATTGGATCGCTAGCTCCCTTGCAGCCTCGCTCGGCGCCACATCGCCAAGCCGAACCAGCCGCCCTTCGGTTTTGGAAACGATCTTCTGCGCCACGACGACGACATCGCCCGCCCCGATCGTCTCTCCCATGCGCTGCGCCGCCGCATGCACTTGCGCCGCGATGGACATACCGGGTGCGAACATCGGCATGCCTTGCAGCGGCACCACACTCATTCCACCCGATCCTGTCATCGCTTCGATCAATCCTGTCCCTTGGACTGCCCCAACAATTCTGTTGCCAGCCTTCGTCCTGCCGCTATCGGCATTCGCATTGCATTGGCAACAGACATTCTCGGGAGAACAGGCATCATGGCTTCGATTGCGGTAATTGGCGGCACCGGACACCTCGGCAAGGGCATCGCCCGGCGGTTGGCCAAGGCCGGCCATTCCGTCACCATCGGTTCGCGAGCCGCCGAAAAGGGTGAAGCGATTGCCGCAGAAGTGGGTCACGGCATCAAGGGCGCATCGAACGACGAGGCGGCCAAGGGCCAGGACGTCGTCATCGTCACCGTGCCATACGAGAACCAGGAATCGACGCTGAAGGCCATCGCTCCCCTCGTGGGCTCGGCCATCGTCGTCGACACCACCGTACCGCTGGTGCCGCCCAAGGTGA
>JAYRPK010000184.1:0-3216 GCA_041911195.1 Novosphingobium sp.
CCTGGTCGAACGGCAACCCGCCGCCAGTTCGGCCCAGTTCTATCGCAAGGGACGGCGGCTCTATCTGCCGGCAAACGACATATTGGTGTTGACCTCAGGTCCGCGCAGCCTGGTGCGCTCCGCGCCGGTGCTGTTCGTCGGCAAGGGCCAGGGCGCGGCGCCGTCGCGAACCGAGCTTGCCGGCAGGGTGGCCCTGCTGCTCGAAGGCGGCATCGAGACCAGCGAAAGGCAAAATGCCTTGCTGGCGGGCGGGGCCTCGGCGGTGCTCACTGTGCTCGATGGCGAACGCAATCTCGACAATGTCACCGCGCGCAGGCGCCTGCCGGGCTATGCCCTGGCCAGCGAGGCCACTGGCGGCGATCTGGAAGCCTTCATCTCGAAATACGCCATGGAGCGGTT
This sequence comes from Novosphingobium sp., assembly GCA_041911195.1. Taxonomy (GTDB): domain Bacteria; phylum Pseudomonadota; class Alphaproteobacteria; order Sphingomonadales; family Sphingomonadaceae; genus Novosphingobium. Next base: position 400 of record JAYRPK010000184.1, read on the forward strand.
GCTGCAGGGAACCGGCCAGACCCTCGCCAGCCTGCAACAGGCGGCGGCGCGCCCCAATTTTGCTCCGCAAGTGCTCGATATTTCCGCAACGCTCGAGGCGACCACGCTTGAGACGACGATCAAGACCTACAACCTGATCGGCAGGCTGCCCGGCAAGCGGCCGGGATCGGGGGCGGTGCTGTTCGTTGCCCATTGGGATCATTTCGGCGTCTGTGCCGCGCCTCCGGCCGAGGAAACCGTGTGCAACGGTGCGGTCGACAATGCGAGCGGGCTGGCGGGGCTGACCGAGCTGGCCCGGCGTCTGGCGCGAGGACCCCGGATAGATCGGGACATCTATTTCCTTGCCACCACAGCTGAGGAACTGGGCCTGTTGGGCGCCCATGCCTTCGCGGAAAATCCGCCGATACCGCTCAAGCAATTCGGCGCTGCCTTCAATATCGATTCGATCGCGCTTTCGCCCGCCGGCACGCCACTGGCCATCGTCGGCCGTGGCATGACCCCGCTCGATGCGGAAATTGAAAAGGCGGCGAGGCGGGCCAAGCGGCAGCTTGTGCCCGGCGATGCGGCCAACGCCTATATCCGCCGCCAGGATGGCTGGGCGCTGATGCAGCATGACATCCCGACCGTGATGGTGACCAGCGCCTATGCCGATCTGCCCCGGCTGGAGGCCTTTTTCGAAGGCCCCTATCACCGCCCGGCGGACAACCTGAAGCGGCAGATCGAACTGGGCGGCGCGGCGGAGGACGTGCTGTTCTATGTCGAACTGGCGCGCTGGTTCGGCGATACCAAGAAGGTTCGGCCGGCAGCGAATTAGGGCGGCAAAGCCAAATTCCAGTCCTGCCTTGTGCCTTGGCGAGGGCGCGGTTACATGGGCCGCCACGAATCTTCAGGCAAATGGCGGGACTGTGGCGCTCATCGAAATTCCTCTCGGCCTTACTTTTGACGACGTTTTGCTGCGCCCGGCCGAGTCGGACATGCTGCCCACCGAGGCCGACACCCGGACCATGCTGACGCGCACGATCGGGCTCAACATCCCGGTGCTGTCTTCGGCGATGGATACCGTGACCGAGGCCGACATGGCGATCGTCATGGCGCAGATGGGCGGCATCGGCGTGCTGCACCGCAATCTCTCGGTCGAGGAACAATGTGCCGCGGTCCGCGCGGTCAAGCGGTTCGAGAGCGGCATGGTGGTCAATCCGATCACCATTGCGCCCGACGCCACCCTGGGCGAGGCGCAGGCGATCATGAAGGCCAACCGGATCAGCGGCATCCCGGTGGTCGAGACGTCGGGCAAGCTCGTCGGCATCCTGACCAATCGCGACGTGCGCTTTGCCGACAATGCCTTGCAGCCTGTGCGAGAGCTGATGACGCACGAGAACCTGGCGACCGTGAAGCTGGGCTCCAGCGGCGACGAGGCGCGGCGGCTGTTGCACCAGCGGCGGATCGAGAAGCTGCTGGTGGTCGACGACCAATTCCACTGCATCGGCCTTATCACCGTCAAGGATATCGAGAAGGCCGTGACCTTCCCCAATGCCACCAAGGATGCCGCCGGCCGCTTGCGGGTCGCGGCGGCGACGACGGTGGGCGACAAGGGCTTTGCCCGCACCGAGGAACTGCTGGCCGCCGAATGCGACGTGGTCATCATTGACACCGCGCACGGTCACAACCGCGATGTCGCCCGCGCGGTGGAGCGGGTGAAGAAGCTGTCCAATTCGGCGCAGGTGATCGCCGGCAATGTCGCCACCGCCGAAGCGACGCGGGCGCTGATCGGGGCAGGGGCGGATGCGATCAAGGTCGGCATCGGTCCGGGCTCGATCTGCACCACGCGCATTGTCGCGGGTGTCGGGGTGCCGCAGCTGACGGCGATCATGGAATCGGCGGAAGAGGCCGCCAAGTCGAGCACGCCGATCATCGCCGATGGCGGCCTGCGCACCTCGGGCGATGCCGCCAAGGCGCTGGCCGCAGGGGCCAGCACGATCATGGTCGGCTCGATGCTGGCGGGCACCGAGGAAGCGCCGGGCGAGACGTTCCTTTACCAGGGGCGGGCCTACAAGAGCTATCGCGGGATGGGTTCGGTCGGCGCCATGGCGCGCGGCTCGGCGGACCGCTATTTCCAGCAGGACATCAAGGATTCGCTCAAGTTGGTGCCCGAAGGCATCGAAGGCCAGGTGCCGTTCAAGGGGCCGGCCAAGGACGTGATCCACCAGCTTGTCGGCGGCATCAAGGCGGCCATGGGCTACACTGGTTCGCGCACCATCGACGATCTGCGCACCAAGGCGCAATTCGTGCGCATCACCAATGCCGGGCTGCGCGAAAGTCATGTCCACGATGTGTCGATTACTCGCGAGGCGCCGAACTATCCGACGCGATAGGGCCAGGCCATGACTCCCGCCGCCCGCGTTCAGGCGGCCATCGACATTCTCGACCTCGTGATCGCCGCCGCGCGCGGCAATGGCGCGCCTGCGGACCGGATCGTCAGCGAATGGTTCCGCACGCGGCGCTTTGCCGGCAGCGGAGATCGGCGGGCGGTGCGCGAACTGGTGTTCCGTGCGATCCGCGCCTGCGGCGACATTCCGACAAGCGGCCGTGCGGCCGTGCTGCTGCTGGCCAAGGCGGATGCGGCTCTGGCCACGCTGTTCGATGGATCGCGGCATGGCCCGGCGCCGATCGCCGGCAATGAGCGGCCCGCTGCTCCGGGAATTGCCCAACCATGGCTGGAATCGCGGCTGGCAGCCTCCGGTGTCGTGGGCGACGATGCAATCGCCCTGCTGAGCCGCGCGCCGCTCGACATCCGGGTGAACGCGCTCAAGGCCGGCA
>JAYRPK010000185.1:0-11022 GCA_041911195.1 Novosphingobium sp.
CCGCGCGCATGGTTCAGCGCGACAAGCAGGCCATAGCCCCTGTGCCACCCCGCCATGCTGACCACGCCTGCATCGGCCGAGAAGATGGGAGCTCCGAACGGGGCAGCGAGGTCGATCCCCTGGTGGAACCGCACGCCGCCCAGGATAGGGTGATGGCGCAGCCCGAAGCCGCTTGTCAGCCTGGCTTGCCCCAGCCGCACGGCGCCAACCGGCGCACGATAGACCAATGCCCGGGTAGTGGCGGATTGCCGCTGGAGCGGCGTGACGATGCTCACGGCCAGCCCTTGCGCATCCGCGGCCCGTTCGACAACGACCGACGCGTCATTTGACACAGCCTCGATCGTCAGTTGGGCGTCGCCGGCGGGCTGCTCAATTCTGATGGCGGCTTCTGATCGAGCCGGCTCGACAGGCACAAGCGGCGGCAGCGCGAGCGGCGCGGATTGGCAGGCAAGAAGGCAGATCAACAGCATGCCGCTCCTCCGTCATGGCCAAACCGCCGCCAGCTTCGTTGATGGCCATGCGACAGGACATGATTGGACAAGCGAGAACAATCTCGGAATTATACCAGTATGCAGGGCCGCGATGCGGACGAGGCATGGCTCGATGGGCCGGCCGGCTGCTCCGGGCTGTCAGCGCCGTGCGCGCCCGGGTCAGGCCGGCAGCTCGACCTCCGCCTTGGCCGTGGCCATGGTCGTGCCCAGCTGGTTGGCCATCTTGACGCTGACCTGGACCACGTTGCGGCCTTCCTCGTCGACCAGCTTGTCGATGATCTCGCCGGTCATGATCGTGATGTCGCCGATGAAGGCGGGACCGCGATACTGCGCGTTGCAGTGGACCACCTGGCCCCATTCGCCCGCCCAGCCGGCGAGGTAATCGAGCACCCAGGCGCCCATCGAGGCGCCATAGCCATATTCGCGCGGCATGCCGATGAACTGTGCCCAGCGCTTGAACAGGTGGCCGCGAGACGGGCCCATGTAGGCGCCGTCGGTGGCTTCCGGATTGATCTTCTCCAGCACCGGATCCATCTCCCAGCCGGCCATCGGGCCGACATAGCCGAGCTTGACCGGGTCGCAGTCCATGTTGCGGTGGGCGCTGCCCCAGATGTTCATCAGGTAGCCGCGCCACTCAGTGGCGAAGCTGGCGATGGAATGCGGGCCGAACACGCGCTCGGGCAGATTGTCTCCCACGTTCTGGTCCTTCCAGTAGCGGCGGCCATGGCCAAGCTCGTGCATCATGTTGATGTAGCCGAGCTTGCGGTTCTCGATGTCTTCGAGTTCGTCGTCGCTCCACTCAGGCGGTTCCTCGCCACCATCCATCGCGGCCAGTTCGACGGCATATTCGGGATTGTAGCGGATCGAGGTGGAGCGCTGCTTGGCCAGCGGGGTTCCATCCTGCTTGAAGTAGTTGTTGTCGCCGCGCTGGAAGCAGGTCGGTCCGCCAAACTTGGTGTCCTTGACGACGTAGTCGAAGGGAATCTTCTCGTGGATCACCCGGTCGCCGGCAAACAGGCGGGGGCCATAGAACCACCACTCGTCACCGCCGAAAACCAGGTGGGAATTGGGGATAAGGCCGACGCCGGCCGGGCATGCCCCGTGGCCTTCGCCGGCGGCGATGGTGAAGCTCTGCGGTGCGACCAGCCGGCCCCAGCGGCCGACCGCCGCATAGTCGTGATCGAAATGCAGCAGGTTGGGATAGTGCATCGCCTGCGCCCAGCGGCGAAAATCGTTGTTGTGCAGATCGTCCTTGAGCGACCAGGGCGTCAGGGGCTTGCCCATGATCCGGTCGAGGTCCGAGCAATCGAGCGTCATATTGGCCATGTAACTATCCCTTCAATGCTTGCGCGAGGGTGCATGCCAGCCACTGGCTCAAGCACGGCATCCCACCCGTCGATTCTTCGTTCGTCGGACTGATAGCCTTTTGGAGCCTTGTCAATTTCGGAATGATGCCCGGGCCGGATGCCGGAACGGGCGCAAGTGTTCGGCCACTACCTTGACAGCGTGGCGAACCGCTACCAAAGTGACGAAAACACCGCCGGTGCAGCGGAACGGGAGAGCGGGAAATGTCGGGACGCGGCGAACTTGCCGGCAAAGTGCTGTTCATCGCCGGCGTCGGCCCGCAGATGGGCGCGGCGACGGCGCGCATCGCGGTGCGCGAGGGGGCAAGCGTTGCCTTGGCCGCGCGCAGCAGCGAAACCTGCGAGGAACTGGCGCGCGAACTGTGCGGGCAGGGCGCGCGGGCGATCGCCATCGCCTGCGACCTCACCGATCGCGCCTCGATAGCCGCCGCAGTGGAACGCACTGAGGCCGAACTGGGCCAGATCGACTGCGTCTTCTACAATGCCGGCTACTACGACAACAATCACGACAGCGTCCACGTCGACGAGCAAATCTGGCAGACCACCATGGACGTCAATTTCAACGGCGCGCTGTGGCTGTCGCAATTGACCATCCCCTCGATGATCGAGCGCGGCGGCGGCTCTTTCCTGTTCAATTCTTCCGCCGCCTCCATCGTCGCCGGGCAGGTGCGCTTCGGCTACCAGGTGTCGAAGGCGGGGGTGAACGCGCTGACTCGCTTCATTGCCGGCAAGTACGGCAGGCAGGGCATCCGCGCCAATGCGACGCTGCCTTTCGTGGTCGGCGGCGATGTCGGCCGGGTCACGGCTTCGCTCAATTGCATCGGCCGCTCGGGCACGGCGGAAGAGATCGGCGAGGCCGTGGTGTTCCTGCTTTCGGACCGGGCCTCGATCATCACCGGCGAGGTCATCCATCTCGACGGCGGCGTCTTCGCCCGCGCGCCCTGGCCGACCGACGACAAGCCGTTCGAACCGCCACCGCCGATTCCGGCCAAGGCTTGAAGAGATAAGACCGATGACTGCAATTCCTCCAATCGAAGGCCCGTGCCCCAGTGCCGATCAGCTCTGCGCCATGGCGGCGGAACGCACCGGGCTGGACGACTTCGGCGATCCCGCGCGCAACAATGGCCTGGTTGCGCTGCTCGATTCGGTGGCGCGTGAATCGTGGAGCATGATGACGCCGCCCGCCCGCGCGGTGGCGGTGGACTACCTGGTCCATCAGCTTGAATCGCGGCTCAAGGTCATGGCCGACCGCAAGGCCCATGCCGAGATCGCGGCGCAGAAGATCGCCGCGCCGCTGATCGTCGTCGGGCCGCCGCGCTCGGGCTCTACCCTGCTGCATACCCTGCTCAGTCTCGATCCAGACGCCATGGCACCCGAGCACTGGATCTGCCGCGAGCCTTCGCCGCCGCTGGCCATGGGCGCCCCTTCGCAGGACAGGCTCGACCGCGCCGAGCAGCGGATGATGGACTTGTTCAACCTCATCCCCGATGTCTTCATCACTCATCCCTACATGATCGAGGAAGGTTCGGGCGCACTGGCCGAGTGCGGCAGCGACGTGCTCAGCCTCGCCTTCACCGCGCAGCAGCTCTGGTGCTTCTGGGGCGACACGATCTACCGCGACTACCTGCTCCAGGCAGATCACAGTGCCGCTGTCGGCATGCACCACGATTTCCTGCAGCACCTGCAATGGGGCATGGCGGGATCGCACTGGGCATTGAAAGGTTCCGACCACATGCTGTGGCTGGCAGAACTCGGCAGGCAATACCCCGACGCCAGGCTGATCTGGACGCACCGCGATCTCAAGCAGCAGCTCGCCTCGCTCGCCAGCGTGCAGGCTATCCTGCGCGGGCTGACCGGCATTCCCGTCACCGAGGAGGTGCGCCGGGCCCAGGGGCGCAAGGCGATGGATTTCCAGTGGGCCATCACCGAAAAGGCGATGAAGGCGCGCGAGATGCTTGGCGAAGGCCAGTTCTATGACAGCGACTATCACGAGCTGATGGCCGACCACGTCGGCGGGATCGAGCGGATCTATGACTGGGCGGGCAAGACCTTGTCTGGCAAGCATGCCGACGCGATCCGGCAATGGACAGCCGCCAACGCCCAGACCAAGCACGGCGCGCACAAGCATTCGCCCGAGGAATTCGGCATGAGCGCCGATCAGGTCAACGCCATGTTCGCGCCCTATACCCAGCGCTTCGGCTTCGGCTTCGGCATCCGGCCCGGAAAGGCCTGAATATGGCCAGTGACCTGTCGGGCGGGCTCGATCCGGGCTTCGAGGCCTTCCTCGCCGGCCCGCCGGACAATCCCGGCATGCGCGATTCCGCCACGCTGTGGATCATGGACCAGGCGGGTGTCCTGGCTTTCCCGCGGGTCACGTTCGACGCCATCGGCGAGGATTGGGCAAACCCTTGCGTGCAGTTGAACTTCGTCCATCGCGACGGGCGGACCTTGCGGCTGTGGTCGACCGGGCCGGGCTTCGCTGGCGACGGCGCGGCGGGCGCGAACATGGTGCGTGGCGCGGGGCCGCTTCGGTTCGAATGTATCGAGCCCTTCCGCCGCTGGGCCATGGCGTTCGAGGGGGAGGCCGCCCTTTCGACCAGCGCGGCGCAGCTTGCCGGAGCGCGCGATGGCGACCTGGTGCCACTGTCGTTCCGCTTCGAGGCGCGGATGGCCGCGCCGCCCTGGCTGATGGGCGGGCTCGACGCGGAAGCGGCGCGCAAGATGCGGGCGGGCGATGCCGGAGCGCTGATGGGCGGTGTGCGTTACGAACAGCTCTGCCGGGTAAGCGGCGAGGTCAGGATCGGCGGCACCGAGCACCACACCATCGCAGGCACCGGCATGCGCGTGCGCCGGCAGGGGGTGCGCAACATGGGCGGCTCTCCCGGGCACTGCCAGCATTCGGCGCTGTTTCCATCGGGCAAGGCCTTCGGCGCGATCGTCATGGCGCCAGGGCCGGAAGGGCCGGAGGCGTTCAACGAGGCCTTCGTTGTGTCGGCCCAGGGCCAGCGCCACGCCGCCCGCGTCGTCAAGGCGCCATGGATGACGCGCCTGCGCGGCGAGGGAGACGATGCCAGTCTGGTGCTGGAAAGCGCCATCGGGCAGGTGCGGATCGACGGCAGGGTCGGGCCGTCGCTGTTCGATCACCACCATTTCGAAATGGCCGACAGTTCGATCCTCCACCAGGGCACGGCGCGCTATGTCTGGGATGGCGAGGAATGCATCGGCCTGATCGAGCGCTGCACCCTGCGCAGCCGGCTGGAGAGCAACGATGGCTGAACCAAGAGTGGCCCTGGTAACCGGCGGCGGCGCCGGGATCGGCGCGGCGGCCTGCGAGCGGCTGGCGCGCGACGGGTTTGCGGTGGGCGTGCTCGGCCGGCGGATGGAAAACGCGCGCGCCGTGGCGGAGGGAATCGTCGCGCAGGGCGGGCGGGCCGTGGCGGTGCAGGCGGACGTTTCCGACCGTGCCGCGCTGGCCGCCGCGATTGCGGACATTCGCCGGGCGCTCGGGTCGATCACGGTGCTGGTCAACAATGCCGGGATCGAGGAATTCACGCCCTTCGCCGAGATCGACGAGGCGGCGTGGGACCGGGTGATGGACGTCAACCTCAAGGGCACCTACCACGCGGTGCAGCTCGTTCTGCCCGACATGGTGGCCGCCGGCTGGGGCCGGATCATCAACCTGACCGCGCTCGGCGCGCAGATCGGCGCGGCCAACATGGTGCACTACACCGCCAGCAAGGGCGGCGTCACTGCGATGACGCGCTCGCTGGCGGTCGAGCTGGGGGGCAAGGGCATCACGGTCAATGCCATTTCGCCCGGGTTCATCCTCACCCCCATGGCCCAGCGCGCCATCGACGGCGATCTGTTTCCGGTGCCCTATGAACAGATCGTCGCGACCTATCCCATCCCCCGCGTCGGCCGGCCGGAAGAAGCGGCGGCGGCGATCGCCTTCTTCGCGTCCGACGATGCGGGCTACATCACCGGGCAGGTGCTGGGCGTCAATGGCGGCTGCTGCACCTGACTCCGGCCGGGCGGCTGCAACTGCTTGACCGATCCCCGTCATTGCGCCAGCCAAGTCCGGCTGCGCCTGTTGGCGAGGAGGAATGGACGGCATGAACGACGATGTGGTTTCGGACAACAGCGGCACTTCGCCGGTGCGCCCCGGCTTCGAACTCGATCTTGCCGCGCTGTCCGGGTGGATGGAGGCCGAAGTGGCGGACTTTTCCGGCCCGCTTTCGGTCGAACAGTTCAAGGGTGGACAGTCCAACCCGACCTACAAGCTGGTGACGCCGGGCAAGAGCTATGTGCTGCGCCGCAAGCCTCCCGGGCAACTGCTCAAGGGCGCCCATGCCGTGGAGCGCGAGGCGGAAGTGATGGCGAAGCTTGGCCCCTCGGGCTTTCCCGTGCCGCGCTGCCATGGCCTGTGCACCGACGACAGCGTCATCGGCAGCTGGTTCTTCGTCATGGACATGGTCGAGGGGCGGATTTTCTGGGACGCGACCTTTCCCGAAGTCGATCGCGAGGAGCGGCCCGCCTATTTCGCGGCGATGAATTCTACGATCGCCCAGCTCCACAACCTTGATTACGCCGCGCTGGGGCTGGGCGCCTATGGCAAGCCGGGCAACTACTTCGAGCGCCAGATCGGCCGCTGGTCGCGCCAGTACCTCGAGGACGAGGCGGCGGGGCGCGATGCGGGGATGGACCATCTGGTCGAATGGCTGCCCGCGCGCATTCCTGCAGGCGACCAGACCAGCCTGGTCCATGGTGATTTCCGCTGCGACAACATGATCTTCCACCCCACCGAGCCGCGCATCCTGGCCGTGCTGGACTGGGAACTTTCCACCCTCGGTCATCCGCTAGCCGATTTTGCCTATCATGCGATGATGTACCGCATGCCCGCCGATATCGTCGCCGGCTTGCATGGCGCGGACCTCGCCCGGCTAAACATTCCGGACGAGCAGGAATATGTCGCTGCCTATTGCAAGGCGAGAGGGATCGACAGCATCGCCGATTGGGATTTCTACGTCGCCTTCAACCTCTTCCGGCTGGCGGCGATCTTCCACGGCATCCGCGGCAGGGTTGCGCGCGGAACAGCAGCCAATGCCAGGGCGCGCGAGCGCGCGGAAAACTATCCCAGGCTGGTCGGGCTCGCGCTGGAGGCCGCCGAGCGTATCGGCTGAGCCGGATCAGGAGCCGGCCGGTTCTTCTCGCCTGCCTGGATTGACGGCCAGGCCTTCCATGATGAAGTCGCACAAGGCTTCGTGCACTTGCGCATCGCTGGCGGTTCCTTCCGGGATCAGCCAGGTGTCGCACAGGACATAGCCGAGAATGGCTGCAAAGGAGATGCGCGACATCAGGCGGGGTTCGACTCTGGGTGGGCCCTCCAGCCGCGATTCCTCCAGCGCCGACATCTTGTCGAAATAGTCCTGCAATCCGCGCAATCCGCTAGATGCGTCACCGTTGCCGGAAAAGGCCTCGTTGACGACCAGCGACTTGAACATGCCGGAATGCTGCCGCACGAAAGTGACAAGGTCCGAAACGTAGGCCCTGCTTTCGCGCCTGCGCGTCGCCTCGTCGTTCACTTGGGCGTGGGTGGCTATGAAGTTCGAGAAGTGGTCGTCGAGCGGCTTGAACACTGCCTTGCGGAACAGGTTGGCCTTGGACGTGAAGTGCGTGAAGATCAGCGCTTCGGCCACATCGGCGCGGCGGGCGATGGCGGCGGTGGTGGTGCTGGCATAGCCGTTTTCGCCGAATTCGAGGAAGGCCGCGTCGATGATCCGGTCGACCACTTCGCGGGTGCTGCGGCGCTTGCGCCGTGGCACCTTGGCGCCGGGCCTGGCCTTCTTGCTGTCCGGATCGCCCATAGGCCCCTGCGTCCCCTCGTCTGACGACATCCCTTCCTGCATGGGGCGCATGCCTGCAATCGCATGGCCGTGCAAGCCGCACGCTGCGATTTGATCCGCAAAACGCGCGGGCGGCGGGACGCAGCAGGCTGCCGCATGGGCATTTGACTAGTATTTACTCTGTAAGCTATCGCCAGTCTTCCGGGCCGGGGCAGCATGGAGAGCGCAAGTGGGCAAGTCGATCGCGATAACCGGCGGGGGCGCCGGGCTGGGCCTGGCCATGGCGCAGCGCCTCGCGACCGATAGGCACGCGCTGTTCCTGCTGGGGCGCACCCCCGCCAAGCTCGAAGCGGCAGCCGCGCGGATCGCGGCCAGCGGCGGCACCGCCAATGCCATTGCCTGCGATGTCGGCGATCCGGCGTCGGTCGATGCCGCCTTCGCTCGGCTGGCCGAACTGTCTCCCCGGCTGGACGTGCTGATCAACAATGCCGGCGTATTCGCGCCGTTCTTCCTGTCGGAAGCGACCAACGAACAGATCGCCCTGACGCTCAACACCAACCTGGCCGGGCCGATGTACTGCTCGCGCGCCGCGCTGAAACTGATGGAGCCGGGCGGGCAGATCCTGTGCATCGGCAGCGAGACAGTGGTCGTCACTGCCGCCATGCTGGGGGCCTATCAGGCGAGCAAGGCGGGGCTGGAGCGTTTCTGCAAGACGCTGGACCAGGAAGTGGGGCCGCAGGGCATTCGCGTCACCCTGATCCGCTGCGGCAAGATGTATGGCCCTGACATGAGCGCCATGATGGAGCCTGACGTGGCCCAGCGGTTTACCGAGGAAAGCCTCAAGCTTGGCATCGACAATCGGCGAAACCCGATCAGCCTTTTCGCATCGGTCGCGCAACTGATCCCCGGCCTGCTGGACTTGCCGCAGGACGTCGCGGTTCCGGAGATCATGCTGGCCGGGCGCCATCCGCATTGAATGTCTGAAACGGCATTTACCGATACCATCTCATTTTTATGATCTCGGTCAAATCCTCGCGGAGGGAATCGCGCGATGGGAGCGTCAATCGATGCATCCTGGAGACACGCGATGAAAATGGAAGACATGGTGATCATCAGCGTCGATGATCACATCAGCGAGCCGCCGCACCTGTTCTCGAACCATCTGTCGGGCCCCGCGCTGGCCAGCGCGCCGCAGTTCAAGGAAAAGTCCAACGGCTCCAACTACTGGGATTACCAGGGCATCAAGATGGCATCGGTCTCGCTCAACGGCGTCGTCGGCAAGCCCAAGGAAGAATACGGCATGGAGCCGACCCGGCTCGACCAGTTGCGCAAGGGCTGCTGGGATCCGGCGGCGCGCGTCCAGGACATGGACGTCAACGGCATCGCCTCCTCGCTCAATTTCGGCACGCTGATCGGGCTCGATGGCCTGATGTTCTGCACCGCGCCCGACAAGACCTATGCTGTCCAGCACGTGCAGGCCTACAACGACTATCACTGGCACGAGTGGTGCGAGGCTCATCCCGGCCGCTTCATCATGAACGGCATCCTGCCGGCCTGGGACATCGATGCGACTGTCGCCGAGGTCAAGCGCCTGGCAAACCTTGGCTGCACCTCGGTCTCGTTCAACGAGAACCCGACCAAGCGCGGCCTGCCCAGCGTCCACAATTCCTTCTGGGAGCCGCTGTGGAAGGTTTGCGCCGATACCGACATGACCATCAACTTGCATATCGGCGCGGGCAATCCGTCGCCGCATGCCAGCGATGAATCGCCGATCGAAGCCTGGATCACCACCATGCCCATGTCGGTGTCGATCGGCCTGGCGGACTGGCTGCACCTTGAGGCGCTGCACCGCTATCCGCTGAAGATCGCCATGTCGGAAAGCGGGATCGGCTGGATTCCCTACCTGCTCGAGCGGGCGGACTATGCGAACTACCAGCACACCGCCTGGACCCATTCGCAGAGCTACCTCAACGGCAAGAAGCCCTCGCAGGTCTACAAGGAGCACTTCTATTCCTGCTTCATCGACGACGCCTATGGCTGCCGCAACCTCGACCTCGTGGGCGAGGACCAGGTCTGCTACGAAGTCGATTATCCGCACTCCGATGCGCCCTGGCCGGATGCGCCGGAGATTCTGTGGAAGTCGGTCAGCCAGCTTTCCGACTACCTGATCGACAAGGTGACTCACCTCAACGCGATGAAGCTTTACCGCTTCGAGCTGTTCGACAAGATCCCGCGCGAACAGCTAACGGTCGCCGCGCTGCGCGCCAAAGCCAAGGCCGAAGGGGTCGATACGACCCTTCGCTCCACCGGCGGCGCCGCGCCGCTGGCAGCAGGCGAAAAGCCGCGCGCCATCACTTCGGGCGACGTCGGCGCGATGTTCAAGAAGCACGCCGAAGCGGCTTAGCCGCTGGTGGCCTGGTTGCAGCTGGCCACGATCGCGTCGGCTAGCGCATCCAGCCGCAGCGGCCTGTCCGAGGCGCCCGCGGCAAGGGCCTGGGCGGGTGCCTCGGGAACCGTGGCGCACGCCGGGTCCTGCACCATGGTCACACAGCCCGCGTCGCGCATCAGCTTCAGCCCCTTGGCGCCGTCGAGACCGATCCCGGTCAGAACGGCGCCCACGGCGGGCGTGCCGGCGCGGGCGACCGTGCCGAACAGCAAGGTGGCGGAAGGGCGTGCTCCGTCCACCGGATCGCGCTCGATCAGGCGCAGCCGGGGATGTTCGCCGGCTTCGAACACGACATGGCGATCGGGCGCATAGGCGATGTGAATGGTGCCCTGCCGCAGTTCGGCTCCGTCGCGCGCGGCCAGCACATGGCATTCCAGCTCGCGGTCGAGCTTGGCGATGAAGGTTTCAACCAGGGCCGGCTCGGCGTGCAGGGCGACCACGGTTGGCGGGCAATTGGCCGGATAGGTTGAAAACAGCTCAGTCAGCGCGTCGATCCCCCCCATCGAGGCGCTCAGCGCCACCACATGGCCGTTCCAGGCAAAGGCCCGTTCGGTGCCCTTTGCGGCATTCCTGCGCGGGCGGTCGCGGACATTGGAATTGGCGGCGGCCAGGACGATCTTGCCCAGTTTGCCCACTGTCTTGGCGAATTGCTCGGGCGTGGCCTTGAGCGGCTTGGGGAAGCATTCCACCGCGCCGAGTTCGAAGGCTTTGAGCGAAGTTTCGGCTCCGCTCTGGGTAAGGCTGGACAGCATGACCACCGGCATCGGCTTGGTGGCCATGATCTCCTCGAGGAATTCGATGCCGCTCATGCCCGGCATTTCCACGTCCAGGGTCAGGACGTTGGGGCGCAGTTCCTCGATCTGGGCCCTGGCGTCGGC
>JAYRPK010000186.1:0-3581 GCA_041911195.1 Novosphingobium sp.
ATACCCGCACGATCAACATGCACGCGCCCACAGCCGCCATGCGCGACATGCGCGCGCGCGGTGCACAGTTGTGGACGCTAGATCCGCGCAAGAGCGAGACCGCGCAACGCAGCGACGGCCACATCGCCGCGCGGCCCGGCACCGACTATGCGGTGCTCGGCTACCTGATCCGCGAACTGCTGATCGACGGGGCGGACCGGGAATACATCGAACGCCACACCCAGGATGTCGAGCGCCTGCGCCTTGCAGTGGAGCGCTTCACGCTCGATCACACCGCCAGGGTCTGCGGCGTCGCGCCCGAAGAGCCGCAGGCGCTGCTGGCGGCGATCCGCAAGGCCGGGCGCATGTCGGTCGAAGCCGGGACCGGCGTCACCATGCAGCGCGCCGGCAATGTCACCCAGTGGTTGGCCCTGGCGCTGATGGCGGTCACCGGCTCGCTCGATCGCGAGGGCGGGGCCTGGGTCAATCCGGGGATCATGGGGCGCAAGGACCTCAAGGACTTTCCCGCCGCTCCGCCCGAGGGCTGGCAACGCCCCGGTCCGGAAAGCAGACCCGAACTGGGCGGCACCGCCGGCGATTTCCCCTGCGCCGCGATCCCCGACGAGATCGCCGCCCGCCACTTGCGTGCAATGGTGGTGTTCGGCGGCAATCTCGAGGTCTGCCTGCCCGAAACGCCCAAGATGGTCGAGGCGCTCAAGGCGCTCGAAGTGCTGGCCGTGCTCGACATCCGCCACACCCGCACCACCGATATCGCGACGCACGTGCTGCCCACCAAAGACCAGCTCGAACGTTCCGACATGACCTTCGTCACCGATACCTCATTCCCGATCATGGTGGCGCAATATACCCCGGCGATGGTCAAGCCGCTGGGGCAGCGCAAGGCATACTGGTGGGTGCTGGGGCAATTGGGGCGACGCATGGGGCTCGACCTGTTCCCTGGATTCGATCTCGATCATGGCGACGACGATGCGATGATGGCCTATATCCTCGGCTCCTCGCAGGTCGATTTCGCCGAATTGCGCGAGAAGCGGCAACTGTTCGGCGAAAAGCCGATCGGCTGGGTGCAGCGGTTCGTCGATGAAAAGGTCGGCGGCTGGCGCCTCGCCCCCGAGCCGCTCGCCGCCCAGTTGCGCGAGCTGGAGGCGCGCGAGCAGGCCGGCGCTCCGGACAGGCTGATCCTCATCCCGCGCCGCCAAAAATACCACGAAAACTCGCGCCTGATCGACCTGCGCGACGAGCCGCTGGTCATGATGCATTCGGCGGATGCCAGGGCGGCGGGGCTGGCGGAAGGCGCGCAGGTGGAAGTGCGCAGCGTCAACGGCTTTGTCCGGCGCGCCCTCAAGCTGGACGACACCCTGCGTCCGGGCGTGATCAACGTGCCGCACGGCTGGTCTGACGAGGCCAACGTCAACCGACTGACCAGCACCACCAGGGACGTCGATCCGATCACCGGGATGCTGCTCTATTCCGGGCTGGAGGTGTCAGTCGTCGCTGTGTGACCGGAGCCCGCGCGTCACGCCGGGCATATGCGCGTGACGGGCGGAGCGATCTGCGCGCCGTGGCCGACGATGCGGCAGACGAATGCCCCCTTGCGCCGACCGAGCGTGTCGATGCGGTTCTCCGCATCGGCCTTGACCGATGGGCCCACGGCAATGGTGATCGTGCCGTCCTTGCCGGCCCTGGCATTGCGATCGTGGACGCCGGCGGTGACGAGGTGCTCGTACCAGAAATTGTAGGCATGGAGCGACCAGTAACCAGTCAGCCCGGTCGGCATGACCACTTCCAGGCTCTCACCCTCGGCTAGGTCGAAGCCCCCGAGAAAATACTGCGTGTCGGCATCGCCGATCACCGTATCGGCCAGTTCCTCGGGCGCCGCCGCCAGCCGGTTGGGCAGGTTTCGCGCCGCGCGCACCCATTTCATGTATTCGGCCACATTGGCGCGTACCATTCCGGCAATCTGGCCCAGCGCGCCCTGGCAGGTGCCCGTCGCCAGCGCGGGGCCGCGCTGCTCCGGTGCGCCGGTCAGTTGCAGCCGGGCGGGCGGCGACTGGTCGCGATGAAGAATGCGGAACATGAGGATGCGGGTGCCCGGTGCAATCGCCAGGGTTCCGGGGCCGCTCAGCCCCGGGCCGAGATCGAGCGAAAATGCGCCATCGGGTCCGCAGTTGCTCGGGTCGAATGCCGTATAGCCGGCAATCAGCGGAGCACCGTTGCGGCCGAGCGCATAGAGTCCGACGCCGACCCGTTCAGAGCCGTTGAGCTGGCCTTCCAGCCGGTAGTGCCCTTCCGGATCGATCGTGGCATGGCGCATGATGTAATCGGGATTGGGCCCGCCATAGACTGGCAGCGCCATGGCCAGGCCGCCGTCGATCAGGCGGTGGCCCATGAAGGCGGGCGTCATGGCCGCCGTCACCACGCGCGCGACATAGGCTTCGCCCTCGGCCGCGGTCGTGGCGTCGGGCGCCTCGCGCGCGACCATCTCGCGCGCTTCGGCTATCACGGCATATAGGCCATTCCAGCCTTCGGTCACATCGGCGTTCATGCTGCTCGCCCCCTCAACCCGGCACCACTACTTGTTCGGTATGGTCCGCCGACCAGGGCGCGGTGATCCGCGAGGTGTTCTGGTAGCTTTCAGGCAGGTCCTCCACCGCGTGATAGACCGCGGCAAAGCGTCCGAAGCCGGTGCAATAGGCGCACATCATGCAGATCTCGATGACTTCCTGCTCGGTGTAATAGCGGCGCAGCCCTTCGACCGTTTCGTCGCCGATCGACAGGTGGTTGGTGGCGAAGCGATCGGCGAAATCGAGCGCGGCCTTTTCCGCGTCGGTGAGGTCCGGCGCCTCGACCGGCTTTTCCAGCGAGCAGACCAGGTCTTCGGTCAGCCCGTCCTCCAGCGCCGGTTCGAAGCGCATGGCCATGCAACTGCGGCACTGGTTGTGGAAGGCGATCCGCAGGCGCAGCATTTCGCGCAGGCGGGCGCGCAGGGTGAAGCCCTGCCAGAACTTGTGCTCGAATTCGAAGAACGGCTTCGCCAGTTCGGGCGCATTGGCATAGACGCCCAGGATCTTGCGCTGGACATCGGCCATCGGGGCGGTGTCGACCTGGAGTTGCTGGCGCAGGGCCGGATCCCATGGGTCGAGCGGCAGTGAAGCGAAACGGGTCATGACATCCTCGCGGGCTTGTTGTGTCTTTCGCTGAGGATACGCGAATTGCCACGGCCCGAAAGGCCGGGTTCCCGGAAACACGGGCTAAGCCTACTCCTTGACAAAGCCCTGGGCGATGGCCGCATCCATCGCCACGACCCGCTGGCGGATCTGCGCGGCGGACCAGGTGAAATAGCCGGCATCGTCGTCGTCCAGCCCGACATGCTGCACCGGGCCCAGGTGCAGCGTGTTCAGGCCCTGCTCGGCGACAGCATCGGGCGAGGCGAGGTTGGGGTCGCTCGGCATGCCCTTCTTGCGCTGCAGGGCGTGGTAATTGGGTGTGTCGGTCTTGCCCAGGACCAGGCTCATGACATCGACCCCGTGCGGCTGCAGTTCCACCCACAGGCTCTCGGCGAAGCGCAGCTGAAAGGCCTTGCA
>JAYRPK010000187.1:0-4743 GCA_041911195.1 Novosphingobium sp.
GCGCGGCATCCAGCGGGCCTGCCGAGCGCCGACCCAGACTGCGCCCGCGCCTTCGAGAGCCCAGGCCGACGACGTCCATTCGGCTTCCAGCGCCAGCGGTATGGCGAGCGTGATGAAGCCGACGCCGATCGCCAGCATGCATTCGCCCAAAAGGCGCATTTCGGGGTGCTTGCGGCGCATGGTGAAGGCGGTGAGCGCCAGGTAGGCGGCGCCGAAGCCCAGCGCGGACCAGGCCGAGGCGAAGGGCCGGTCATGCACCAGCCCGGCCTGCAGCCCGAAGCCAGCCAGCGCGGTGCCGAACAGCAGGGTGGAATCGGCGAAATTGCCGAACTTGCCCGGCGTGTTGTGGGCATAGAGCACGGCCATGGCGAGGTAGATCGCCACCGACCCGATCAGGAACGCCTCGCAGATCGCGAAATGGCGGTCTTCATAAGTGGTGAAGCCCCAGGCCGTGGCGAGGATGAAAGTGGCGAAGAAGCCCAGCAGGTTGAGCGGTCGCCAGCTACGCTTCCAGGCGATGAACAGGATCGCGAGGTTGAGAATGGTGAGATAGGAAAACAGCGGCAGCGGCGTCTCGCTTTGCCCGCCAAGCAGGACCGGCACGGCAAAGCCGCCGAGGAACGAGGCCAGCGACATGCTTTGCGAGTTCTGCATCAGCGACAGCGCGCAGCCCAGGGCGGCGAACGCGATCATGAAGCCGAAGGCCATCCCGGGCGGCATCACTTCGTATGCCTTTGCCGCGGCAAAGACCGTGAGATAGAGAATGGCGACGCCCGTCCCCTGCAGGGCCATGGCAAAGGCGCGCCGCTCCAGCCGCTTGCGCAAGCCGATCACCAGCAGGGCAACGCCAAACACCGCGACCACGGAAAGGCGCGCTTCGATCGGGAACAGGCCGGCATTGGCTGCCAGGTTGGCGAGGAAGACCAGGCCGACGAACAGGATGATCAGGCCGACGCGGACGATGGTATTGCCGCCCAGCAGCCATTCGCGGGCATTGGCGAACATCCGTTCCGCCCAGCCGGGTTCCGAGGGCTGATAACGGGCCGGTTCCTGTTCCGGCAAAGGCGGCGGCGGAATTGTCTCGCTTTCCGCCGGCAATGCCATTGCGGGCTCGGGCTCTGTCTCTGGCGCGGGTTGCGTTTCGCCCAGCGGCTCGGACCGCTCGGTCGGAGGCGGAGGTTCGGCGAGCGGCATGGCCTCGGCCGGCCGGGCAGGTTCCACTTGCAAATGAGGCGCCTGATAGGAGGCCAGCGCCTCGCGCAGGGCGATGGCGATTTCCGCGCGTACCGCCGTTCGAAGCCAGGCGCCCAGTCCTGCGCCGAACAGGCCGCCAAGCACCAGCCCGTAGGCCGAAAAATCGGCGCCCATCCAGCCGAACAGGGCTCCCGCCACTGCTGCCCACAATATCATAGCCCCTCCACCCTCCAGTGGCCCGGGCGCAGCTTGGCAGATTTGACGGCAATTGAAAGCAAATGGCGCCCAATCCGAATCAGGCCTTGCTAAAGGCTCACTTATCGCAACCCAATCCTGCCTAGCCGCAGGGCATTGGCGACGACATTGACCGAGGACAACGACATGGCAGCGGCAGCGATCATCGGGGAAAGCAGAATGCCGTATAGCGGATAGAGCAGACCGGCGGCCACAGGCACGCCGGCGGCGTTGTAGACGAAGGCGAAGAGCAGGTTCTGGCGAATGTTGCGCATGGTCGCTTCGCTCAGCCTGCGGGCGCGGACGATGCCGGTGAGATCGCCCTTCAGCAGAGTGATGCCCGCGCTCTCTATGGCGACATCCGTGCCCGAACCCATGGCAATGCCGACATCGGCGGCCGCGAGGGCGGGGGCGTCGTTCACTCCGTCGCCGGCCATGGCGACAGTGCGGCCTTCGCGCTTGAGCCGGGCGACCGCTTCGCTCTTGTGCTCGGGCAGGACTTCCGCCTCGACCTCGGCAATGCCCAATTGCGCGGCGACCTCCTCGGCAGTGGTGCGGTTGTCACCCGTCAGCATGACCACGCGGATGCCCTCGGCTCTCAGCGCGGCGAGCGCCTCCGGCGTGCTCGGCTTGACCGGATCGGCAATCGCCAGCACGCCGCCCAGCTTGCCGCCGATCCCGGCAAAGATCGACGTGGCGGCGGTGCGGCGCAGGTCGTCGGCCTCGCTGGCCAGGGCGGCAGTATCGATGCCGTGTTCGGCGAGGAACCTCGCGTTGCCCAGCACGACGTTCTGGCCTTCCACTTGGCCCATGGCGCCCTTGCCGGTGGGCGAGTCGAAATTGCTGACTGAAGGGATCGCAATGCTTCCGGCCCGCGCGGCCTCGACCACGGCAAGCGCCAGCGGATGCTCCGAAGCCTGCTCGACGCCGGCGGCGAGGCGCAGCACTTCGCTTTCCGCGAAACCCGGCGCGGCGATGATGCGGGTGACGGCGGGATGGCCCTCGGTCAGCGTCCCGGTCTTGTCGACCACCAGGGTATCGACCTTCTCCATGCGCTCCAGCGCCTCGGCGTTCTTGATCAGCACGCCCAGTTGCGCCCCGCGCCCGACGCCGACCATGATCGACATCGGCGTCGCCAGGCCCAGCGCGCAGGGGCAGGCGATGATCAGCACCGAGACCGCCGCGACTAGGGCATAGGCCAGCCGCGGTTCCGGCCCCCACACCGACCAGCCGATGAAGGCCAGCACGGCAACGGCGAGGACCGCCGGGACGAACCAGCCGGAAACCGTGTCGGCCATGCGCTGGATCGGCGCGCGCGAGCGTTGCGCCTCGGCGACCATCTGGACGATTCGCGCCAGCAAGGTGTCGCGGCCGACTTTCGCGGCCACGATGACCAGCGCGCCGGTCTGGTTGAGCGTGCCGCCGATCACCGTGTCGCCTTGGGCCTTGGTGACGGGCATCGATTCGCCGGTGACCATCGATTCGTCGAGCGAGGAGCGGCCATCCATGACCTCGCCGTCCACCGGCACCTTCTCGCCCGGGCGCACCCGCAGCCGGTCGCCCAGCTCGACGAGATCGAGGCTCACTTCCTCCTCGCTGCCGTCCGGCAGCAAGCGCCGGGCGGTCTTGGGAGCGAGATCGAGCAGCGCCCTGATCGCCCCCGAGGTCCGCTCGCGCGCGCGCAGTTCGAGCACCTGGCCGAGCAGCACCAGGACGGTGATCACCGCCGCCGCTTCGAAATAGACGGGAACCATTCCCTGGGCCGTGCGCAGGTCTGGCGGGAACATGCCGGGCAGCAGCGCAGCGATCATCGACCATACCCAGGCGACCCCGGTGCCCATGGCAATCAGCGTGAACATGTTGAGATTACGCGATTTCAGAGATGCCCAGCCGCGCTCGAAGAATGGCCAGCCGGCCCACAGCACCACCGGTGTCGCCAGCACCATCTGGATCCAGACCGATATGCGCATCGGCACCAGATGGTGCAGCCAGCTGAACAGGTGTCCGCCCATTTCCAGCGCGAAAACCGGCAGGGTCAGAACCAGCGCAATCCAGAAGCGGCGGGTCATGTCGACCAGTTCGGGGCTTGGGCCGGTGTCGGCGGTGACCAGTTCAGGCTCCAGCGCCATGCCGCAGATCGGGCAGGCGCCGGGATGGTCCTGCCGCACTTCGGGGTGCATCGGGCAGGTCCAGATGGCGCCTTCGGGGAGGTCCTCGGGTTCCTGCGGGGTCAGGTAGCGCGTGGGATCGGCGATGAACCTGGTGCGGCAACCTGCGCTGCAGAAGTGATATTCGTGGCCGTCATGCGTCGCATGGTGGGCAGAGCGCGCGGGGTCCACGGTCATGCCGCAGACGGGGTCCTTGACCGATGCTTGCGCGCTATGTTGGCAATGCTCGTGGCCGTCGGACATATGGGTGCTCCGCCTGTGCGGAGCCTAACATAGGGATCAGCCCAGTGCCTCTTCAATCAGTTTGCGGGTATTGGCCACGCCATAGAGTGCGATGAAGCTGCCCATGCGGGGGCCCTGGCTCGATCCCAGCAGCGTTTCGTAGAGGCACTTGAACCAGTCGCGCATCTGCTCGAAATGCATGTCCGGGTTCTTGCCGATCTCGTAGACGAGGTTCTGGATCTCCTCGGCGCTAGCGTGCTCAGGCATGGCCGCAAGCCCGGCGTCGAGCGCCTGGAGCGCCTGCACTTCCTTGAGGTGCGGCCGGCGGCGATGCAGCGTCGGGGCGACGAAATCGCGGTTGTATGCCAGCGCCTTGTCGACCAGCGCATCGAGCGCCGGATGGGCCTCGGGCCGCGCGTCCTCGATGTAGTTGGCAAGGTAAGACCACACCTGCTCGCGGCTCGCCTTGGCGCCCAGAACGCCGACGAGGTTGAGCAAGAGGCCATAGGTGACGGGCAGGCTCTCGCCGTCCCCGCCCTTATAGCCGGTGGTGCGCAGCAGGTGCCAGGCCGGGTTGCCGAGCTGCTGCTCGACCGGCTGGCTGGGCAGCTTCTCGCGGAACTGCCAGTATTCGTCGACCGCGCGGGGGATGATGCCGGGGTGCAGGCTCTTGGCGCTCTTGGGCTCGCGGTAGAGATAGAGGCCGAGGCTGTCTTCGCTGCCGTAGGTCAGCCATTGCTCGATGGTCAGGCCATTGCCCTTGGACTTGGAGATCTTCTCGCCGTTCTCGTCGAGGAACAGCTCGTAGATCAGGCCCTCGGGCTGCCGGCCGCCGAGCACGCGGGCGATCTTGCCGCTTTCGCGCACCGAATCGGTCAGGTCCTTGCCGCACATCTCGTAATCGACGCCCAAGGCCACCCAGCGC
>JAYRPK010000188.1:0-3372 GCA_041911195.1 Novosphingobium sp.
CGCCACCGATGCGGCGATCGCGGTCATGCTGGCCTTGACCGTGGTCGAGCCGCAAAGCTCCGGGATCGGTGGCGGCGGCCTCTACCTGGCGAGCGACGCGGCGGGCGATGTCGAGACCATTGATGGACGCGAAACCGCACCGCGCGCCGCCCATCCGCGCTGGTTCTGGCGCGATGGCAAGGTGCTGAGCTTCGCCGATGCGGTGCCCGGCGGCACCAGCGTCGGCGTTCCCGGCAACATTGCGCTCGCTGCACAGGCACACCGCCGCCATGGCCGGCTGACATGGTCGCGGCTGTTCGCACCGGCGATCCGGCTGGCCCGGCAAGGCTTCGAGATCACCCCGCGCCTGCGCACCATGCTCGATCGCAGTCGCGAAACCGCCGCCTTCACTGCCGAGGGCAGGGCGCTGTTCTTCGGCGCGGACGGCGAGCCGCTGGCCGTCGGGACCCGCGTTACCAATCCGGCGCTTGCCGCCATGCTCTCGGCGATTGCCCGCTCCGGGCCCGGCGCCTTTTACCGGGGCGACAATGCCCGCGCGATCGTCGCGAAGGTCAATATGGCCCCGCGCAACCCCGCGCCGATGGCTGTGACGGACATCGGCACCTATGCGGCCAAGCCGCGCCCCCCGGTCTGCGGCACCTATCGCGCCTATCGCATCTGCGGAATGGGCCCGCCCAGCTCGGGCGCGACCACGGTGATCGCCACGCTCAAGCAGCTCGAACGCTTCGACCTGACCGCCATGGGCCAGCACTCGCCGCAGGCCTGGCACCTGATCGCCGAGTCGATGCGCCTCGCCTATGCCGACCGGGCGCGGTACCTGGGCGACGGCGATTTCGTCGCGGTCCCGGTCGCCGGCCTGATCGATCCCGGCTATCTCGCGACGCGCTCCGCACTGATCGCTCCCGACAGGACCATGCCTGCGGTTGCCGCCGGTATCCCGCCCGGGGCCGAAAAACTGTCACGCGCTGACACGGGCCAGGCCGAGGAGCATGGCACATCGCACTTCTCGGTGGTCGATCGCCGGGGCAATGCCGTCAGCTATACCTCGACCATCGAAAGCTCGTTCGGTTCGGGGCTGGTGGTCAATGGCTACTTCCTCAACAACGAGCTGACCGATTTCGACTTCGAGCCCGAGATCGCCGGCAGGCCGGTGGCCAACCGGGTCGAAGCGGGCAAGCGGCCGCGCAGTTCAATGAGCCCGACGCTGGTCTTTTCCCCCGACGGCAAGCTGCGCATGGCCGTGGGCGCGGCGGGCGGCGCGACCATTCCGGCGCAGGTGGTGCGAGTCATTATCGGCACGATCGACTGGAAACTGAGCGCGCAGGATGCCGTGACCCTGCCGGTGCTGTTCGCACCGGGCGGCACGACTGTGATGGTCGAGCGCGGCACATGGCTGGAAGAAATGGCCCCGCAATTGCGGGCGCTGGGCCATGCCGATGTCCGCGCCGCGTCAATGCCGCTCAAGACCAATGCGGTGGAGGTTTTCGGCGGGCGCCTGCAGGGCGCCGCCGATCCGCGCAGCGAAGGTCGCGCGCTTAGCGAATAGCGACGCTTGCGGTCGAGCCTTCGCGCCCCTAAACAGGATCAGGGGCCTGGGACGCCGCATGGGCGGCGAAGCGAGGGGAAGTGCAGCTTTCCGATTTCGACGCCAGTAACAATCTCGTCTCGCTGTTTCTCTTGCGCGCGGACGAACTTGGCGAAAAACCGTTTCTCTGGGCCAAGCGCGACGGCGCCTGGCGCTCGATCAGCTGGAACGAAGCGGCTCGGCAGGTCTGCCTGATGGCCGAGGCACTGCGCGGGCTCGGCCTGAAGCAGGGCGACCGGGTGATGCTGGTTTCCGAAAACCGGCCCGAATGGTGCATCGCCGATATCGCCGTGATGGCGGCGGGCTGCGTCACCGTGCCGGCCTATACGACCAATACCGAACGCGATCACCTTCACGTGCTGGAAAACTCCGGTGCGCGGGCGGCGATCGTGTCTGACGCCAAGCTGGCCAAGCCGCTGCTGCCGGCGGTGCTGCGCAGCGATGTGACCAAGCATGTCATTGCCTTCGAGCCCTTGCGCCAGATGCAGGCTGGCCCGGCCAGGTTCCATGACTGGTCGGAACTGCTGTGCGGCGACGCGGCGGCGGCACGGGCAGCGGTCGATGACCGGATCGCCGGGATCGGGCGCGAGGACCTGGCCTGCATCATCTATACCAGCGGCACTGGCGGCGCTCCGCGCGGGGTGATGCAGCACCACGGCATGATCCTGCGCAATGTCGATGGCGCGGCGCGAATGCTGACCGAGGATTTCGGCTGGGACGATGAAGTGTTCCTCTCCTTCCTGCCGCTGAGCCATGCCTATGAACACACCGGCGGGCAGTATCTGCCGATCGGCCTGGGCGCGCAGATCTATTATTCGGAAGGGCTCGAAAAGCTCGCCAGCAATATCGAGGAAGTGCGCCCAACCATCATGGTCGTCGTCCCGCGCCTGTTCGAGGTGCTGCGCACGCGGATCATGAAGCAGATCGAAAAGCAGGGCCGAGTGGCGACCTACCTGCTCGACCGGGCGCTGGCGATCGGCGACCGCAAGGCGAGAGGCCGCAAGCGGCTGCGCGACAAGCCGATGGACCTGATCCTCGGCCGCGCGCTGCGGCCCAAGATCCGCCAGAAGTTCGGCGGCCGGATCAAGGCCATGGTCTCGGGCGGCGCGCCGCTCAATCCCGATGTCGGCGTGTTCTTCGACGCGCTCGGCCTGACCATGCTGCAGGGCTATGGCCAGACCGAGAGCGGCCCGGTGATCAGCTGCAACCGGCCCAAGGCGGGGCTCAAGATGGACACCGTCGG
The DNA here is from genome assembly GCA_041911195.1 of Novosphingobium sp. Classification (GTDB taxonomy): domain Bacteria; phylum Pseudomonadota; class Alphaproteobacteria; order Sphingomonadales; family Sphingomonadaceae; genus Novosphingobium. The sequence goes on from JAYRPK010000188.1 coordinate 2,829, forward strand.
CCCGCCGCTGCTCGGCGTCGAACTCCGGATCGCCGAAGATGGCGAGATCCTCGTCGCCGGCGAGCTGGTAATGAAAGGCTACTGGCAGAACCAGGCCGAGACCGACCGGGTGCTGAAGCCGGACGCCCAAGGCAAGGTCTGGCTGCACACCGGCGATGTCGGCCACCTCGACGAGAAGAACCGCATCGTCATCACCGACCGCAAGAAGGACATGATCGTCAACGACAAGGGCGACAATGTCTCACCGCAGAAGGTGGAAGGCATGCTGACCCTGCAACCCGAGATCGCCCAGGCCATGGTCTCTGGCGACAAGCGCCCCTACCTGGTCGGCCTGATCGTGCCCGACGCCGAATGGGCGCTGGGTTGGGCCCGAGCCGAGGACGTAAAGTTCGACTTCAAGGCCCTGCAAGACCTGCCCGCCTTCCGCAGCGCGATCCGCGAGGCGATCGACCGGGTCAACAAGGACCTGTCGGTGATCGAAAAAGTCCGCCAGTTCACTTTCGCCGACGAGGCCTTTTCCATCGAGAACGAGGAAATGACGCCG
>JAYRPK010000189.1:0-9028 GCA_041911195.1 Novosphingobium sp.
CGGTTGACCATGCCGAAATGGTGGGCGCGCTCGGCGGACATCCTCTCGCCGAGCATGAGGAACTCCTTGGCGACGCGCGGCGGCAGCTCGAAGGCGTGGGCGAAGTACTCGACGCCGGGGATGCCCATGCGCACCACCGGATCCTGGAAAAAGGCGTCCTCGGAGGCGACGATGAGATCACAGACCCAGGCCAACATCAGCCCGCCGGCGATGCAGGCGCCCTGGACCATGGCGATGGTCGGTTTCGGGCAATCGCGCCAGCGGCGGCACATGCCGAGGTACTGCTCCTGCTCGCGGGTGTAGAGCAGTTCCGCCGCCGGCTTGTTGGTGTGGCCGGGGATCAGCTGGCGGTTGTCGAATTCCTTGTGCAGGTCGCGCCCGGGCGTGCCGATGTCGTGGCCGGCGGAGAAGTGCTTGCCTTCGCCTGCCAGCACGATGCAGCGCACGGCATCGTCGGCCACCGCGCGCTGGAAGCATTCGTCGAGCGCGAAGGTCATCTGCCCGTTCTGGGCATTGTTGAACTGCGGCCGGTTCATGGTCAGCCAGGCGACTCCATCCGCCACTTCGTAACGCACCGGCTCGTCCGTCTCGTAGACGATGTCCACCTGCTGCGGTTCGACGAGATCGCCGGTCATAACGCTCTCCGCGCCGGTGGGTTGTCCTTGAATACCGTGGCGCGGATATTGTGCGGATCGAGGCTGGCGATCACCGCCAGTTCCTCCGCGCCCGGAAATGCGGTCTCGCCTAGCTCGCCCTTTTCGAGCTCGAAGCCGGTGCTTTCCTGCACTTCCTCGAAGTTCACGCCGGGATGCAGCGAGATCACGCGCATGGCCCGATCCGTGCCGCCGAAGTCCATGACGCACAGGTTGGTAACGATCAGCCGCAGGTCGATGCCGGAATAGTTCCCGCCGGCGATCCGCCGCGCCGGATTGTAGCCGGCGCCCGAAATCATGTCGACTTCACCGGGAACGAAGGTCCGCGCCGTGTGGCTGGGGAAGAAGAAGCTGTTGGGATGATAGATCGTGTTGCCGGGGAACCCGCGCACGCCGAGCATCTGCGTCTTGGGCTGGCGGTGCGTGCCGCCGAGCTGCGAGAGGTTGATCTGGCCGAAGCGATCGATCTGCGTCGGCGTCACCATGGCATGGCGCCGCCCGGTCCACACCGCGCTGTCGAAGAAGCGCGAGAAGGGCAGGTGGCCCGCCGGCTTGCGCGCGTCGTATTCGCGCGGCCCGATCGGCACCGGTTGTTCGACCAGATAGGCCTCGCCGTCGGTCATCATCAGTTCGGGCGAATGGGTCAGCTTGGCAAGGCTGGCGGCAAGGCGCGGCACCGGGCCGACGCCGGTGGCGACGACTTCGCCATTGTTCCGGAATGCCTCGGAAGCGGCGAAGATGCACAGTTCGGCAAGTGATACTTCAGTCATCAGAATATCGGCAGCGGGAGAGCCGCGACCGCCTCCTTTCCGCCAAATTGCGCGAGGTATTCGGCCTCGTTCGCGCCGACGAAGCGATCCTTCACTTCCTGCCAGTCGCCGGGGTCTTTCGCGGCATCGGTATAGGCCTTGAACGCCTTCATGTCCCAGCCATAGGCCGGCGGCATCGAGCTGGGATGCGCGCCCATCGGCATTTCGACCACGCCAGAGACGAAGCAGCGTTCGAACAGGTTATGGCGGGCGTCCCCAGGATAATGGTCTTCCATGCGGTCGACCAGCTCCTCGCAGGAAACGTAGGTTCTGGACGCGGCCTTAGCGAACCACTCGTCGTAATAGACGTCGGGCCCGAAGGCCTGGACATTGCCGCGCCAGTCGCAGCGATTGACGTGGACCAGTGCCGCGTCGAGCTTCAGCGCGGGCATGGCGATCAGCACTTCACCGTCGTCATAGGGCGATTGCACGTGCTTGAGGCCGCCCAGCTCCGCCAGATCGGTGCCGAGGCCGACGCGGGTCGGCAGGAAGGGCAGCTGGAACGCCGCCGCCTTGAGGCCCCACTGGAACATGCCCTCGTCCAGCTCGAGCACTTCGATGGCCCCGGCCTCGCGGCTCTTGCGGAACCAGGGCTCCAGCGGGATCGCATCGAGCGAGACGAAGGCGAAGACCAATTTCCTGACCTTGCCGGCGGCGCAGAGCATGCCGACATCCGCCCCACCATAGGCGACCACGGTGAGGTCCTTGAGGTTCGATCGCAGGATCTCGCGCACCAGGGCCATCGGCTTGCGGCGCGGGCCCCAGCCGCCGATGCCCAGCGTCATCCCGTCGGAAAGCTGCGCGACGATCTCCGCCGCGCTCATGCGTTTGTCGAGTATTGTCATCCTGCGGTGGCCCCGTCGGTTTGGGCTTCCTTCATTGCCTTCTGCCAGGCCCATTCGTGGCCCCAGATGCTGATCCCGGTGTGCCGGGTCACCTGCCAGTTGGCCGGATCGATCTCGAGGCTGTCGCAGCCGATCTCGAGGTCGAAGCCGCCCGGGGTCTGGACATAGAAGCCGACGGTCTCGTCGTTGAAATGTTGGCCAAGGGTTGCGCTTTCGACAAAGCCCTCGGCCTTCATCCGGTCATGCGCCTTGCCGACTTCGACGAGATTGGGCAGCTGCACCATGACATGGACGCAGCCGGCCGGCGTCACCGGGCCTTCGCCCAGCGCCAGCGAGTGGTGGCGCGGGTTGTCGGCGTGGAGGAAGGCGAAGCCCATCCCTGGATCGTCCGGCCCGCCGCCCATGAAATAGAAGCGCGGCATGTCGGTCTCGTGGAAACCGCAGACGTCGCGGTAGAAGGCGACGGACTTGGCGAAATCGGGCGCGGAGAACACCGCGTGGCCCATGCCCTGCGCGCCGGTGACGAAATGCGGCACGCCGGCAGGGGAGGCGAAAGGTTCGGAGGTGCTGCTGTCGCCGTGGAAGAATTCGAGCCCGTTGCCCGCCGGATCGCTGGTGCGGAAGAAGGCGGAAACGCCGCGCAGCGCCGCTTCCTGCGCCGAGCCATGGGCGACCGGGCGGCCCGAGGTCTCTATTGCGCCGGCGAGCGCGGCAAGGGCGGCGGCATCGGCCACTTCATAGGCCGCTGCGGCAAGGCGATCACCTGCGCCCTGTTCGATGCGGAAGCGGAAAGGGCGGTCGTCGATGCGGTACTGGCCCGCACCGTCGGCTGCGTCCGGAGCGCGCATCGCGCCTGCCACGCGCGTGAGGAAGCGGTCCCACTCCTCCGGCCGGGCACTTTCGATCACCAGATAGCCAAGCGCCTTGACTGACATCATCACTCCTTCACCAGATCGAGAAAATAGGGCCGCTCGCCCCCGCCATCTACATTGATCCGCGCGCCGCTGACCCATGCGGCCAGCGGCGAGCACAGCCACAGCACCGCGCCTGCCAGATCCTCGCCCGTGCCCATGCGGCCAAGCGGCATCGACGCCCCGACCGCCGCCTGCGCGGCCGCGTCGCCATAGGTTTGTTCGGCATTTTCGGTCACCATCAGGCCGGCCACGATCGCATTGACGCGAATGCCGGCGGGCCCCCATTCCTGCGCAAGGCTCTGCGTCAGGTTGAGCAGGCCAGCTTTCGCCGCGCCATAGACGGCAGTGCCCGGCGAGGGGCGGATGCCCGAGACGCTGGCGATGTTTATGATCGAGCCGCTCCCGGCCGCTGCCATGTGCCGGTATGCGGCCTGCGCCATGAACAGGGGCGCGAGCAGGTTGAGCTTGAGGATCGCCTCGGCAAATCGCGGGCTGGCATCCTGCGCGGGGGTGGCGGGAGAGCCGCCGGCGTTGTTTACCAGAACGTCCAGCCGGCCATGCTCCGCCGCGACTGCATCGACCAGCGCCGCCGCCTGATCGGGATCGCGGACATCGGCTTGACGGAAGGCCAGGGACGCGGGCAAATCGGCCGGAGCGTTGCGGCCGCAGACGGTCACGGCGCAACCCGCCCCGGCCAGCGCGAGCGCAATGCCGCGACCGAGGCCGCGCGTGCCGCCCGTCACAACTGCCACCTGGCCGGTCAAGTCGATGCTATGCGCCAATTCTGACATTCCCCATTTGCCGGCCATTCACGGAATCGCGGTCCGGAACTCCTAATAATTTGCGCAATATCGCAAGCAAGGGGGGTTTTCAATTGACGATTTGCGTATCAAACGATAAAAAATTTTACGAGATAAGCAATCCCCGGCCGGATTGAGTCGGGATGGAAGGAGCGATTGAAACATGGCCTCGGTCCTGGTGCACAACGATGCAGAAGCACGTCCCACCCCGCAAGAGCTGGTAGACCGCGCGCGGGCGATGATCCCCACGATCAGGAGCCGCGCGCGCAAATGCGTGCTCGACCGCAACGTGCCGGCCGAAACGATAGCCGAACTGCAGGCCGCGGGCTTCTTCCGCATCCTCCAGCCGCGGCGATTCGGCGGCTACGAAATGCACCCCAACGTGTTCTTCGATGTGCAGAAGGCGCTGGCCGAGGGCTGCATGTCGACCGGCTGGATGTTCGGCGTTGTCGGCTGCCACCCGTTCGAACTGGCGCTGTTTCATGACCGGGCGCAGCAGGAAGTCTGGGGCAGCGACACTTCGATGCTGGTCTCCTCGAGCTACCAGCCGGTGGGCAAGGTGACTCATGTCGAGGGCGGCTTCCGCCTGTCCGGCCGCTGGGGCTTCTCCACCGGATCGACCCATTGCGGCTGGGTGCTGCTGGGCGCGATGATCCCGCCCAAGGCGGAAGGCGATGCGCCGGAAATGCGCACCTTTCTGCTGCCGCGCAGCGACTATACCATCGACGAGGAAGCCTGGCAGGTGTTTGGCCTGCAGGGCACCGGCAGCCACGACGTGATCGTCGATGATGTCTTCGTCCCCGATTACCGCACCCACCGCTCCAGCGACGGCTTCCACTGCACCAATCCCGGGCAGGAAGTGAACACCGCGCCCCTCTACCAGTTGCCTTGGGCGCAGGTCTTCGTGCGCTCGGTCTCGACCGCGGCCTTCGGCGGCGCCCGCGCGGCAATCGACGCCGGCATCCGCATCATGCTTGACCGCGTCTCGACCAACACTGGCAAAGTGGCCAAGGCCGATCCGATCCTGCAAGGCGCGATCATGCGGGCCGAGGCGGAAATCGCAGAAATGGAAGCGGCCCTGCGCGCGACTTTCGACGACGTCATGGCGATTGCCGAAAGCGGCGAGCCGGTGCCGATGGCGAAGCGCACCTTCTATGCCTACCAGTCGTCGACCGTGGTGCGGCGGCTTGCCGGCCTCGTCGATGGTATCGTCCAGCTGCTGGGCGGGCGGGCCATCTACATGACCAGCGAGATCATCCAGCCCTGGCTCGATCTCAACGCCGGCCGCGCGCATGTCGCCAACGATCCCAACAACCGGACGGGCGACGCGATTGGCGTGATGCTGGGCGGGGAACCGCTGAACCCATTCGTCTGACAGGGGTGATCAGAAGACTGCCATTTGTCCGGGAGGGACGGGATGACTGAATTGCGCGAGGCGACCTACCGGGTCGATGGCGGCTACGATATCCATCTCAAGGAAGCCGGTTCCGGCCCTGCGGTCGTGTTCCTGCACGGCAGCGGCCCGGGCGCCTCGGGCGGCTCGAACTTTCGCCACAACTGGCAGGCCTTCGTCGCCGCCGGCTACCGCGTTATCCTGCCCGACCTGATCGGCTACGGCGCATCGTCGAAGCCGGAAGGGATCGACTATACCCTGCAGCTGTTCACCGACACGGTGTACGAGGCGCTGCGCGCGCACGGCATCGAGCATGCGCACCTGGTCGGCAATTCGCTGGGCGGCGGCGTCGCCATCCAGATGGCCCTCGATCACCCGGAATTCGCCGGCAAGCTTGTGCTGATGGCGCCGGGCAGCGTCGCCGAGCAGGCGAGCTATTTCACCATGCCGGGCATCGCCCGGATGAAGTCGAGCTTCGGCAGCCCGGACTTCAGCCTTGAGGAACAGCGCGCCCTGATCGGCAACCTTATGCATCCCTCGGCCGCGCACCTGATCACCGACGAACTGGTCGCCGAACGCTTCGCCGTCGCCCGTAGCCAGTCGAAGGACGTGCTGGCGCGGATGCGCACGCCCAACCTTGGCCTGCGCCTGGGCGAGCTCGACCGGCCAGTCTTCGTGCTCTGGGGGCTTAACGACGAATTCTGCCCGGAGGAGCACACCCGCCTGTTCCTCGATGCCTGCCCCGATGTGCGCTGTATCACCTTCGCCCGCACCGGCCACTGGGTCCAGGTCGAACGCGCGGGCGAGTTCAACGCCTATTCGCTCGATTTCCTCGGGCGCGCCGCCGCGTGAGCAAGCGGGAGGCGCGCGATGGCTGACATATCGCTGCACCGGCCGTTTCCCGCGAGCGAAGTAGCGGAGTGGCATTTCGACTGCGATGTCGCGGTGGTGGGCTTCGGTGCGGCAGGGGCCTGCGCCGCGATCGAGGCGGCCGATGCGGGCGCGAAGGTCATGCTGTTCGAACGCAATTCCGGCAGCGGCGGCGCTTCCGGGCTTTCGGGCGGCGAAGTGTATCTGGGCGGAGGAGGGGGAACCGACGCTCAGCAGGCGGCGGGGTTTTCGGATACGACCGAAGACTTCGCCGCCTACCTGAAACTGGCGGGAGGCCCTTGCGCCGATGAGGCCAAGTGCGATCTCTACGCGTTAGAAGCGCTCGGCCACTATGCCTGGCTCAAGGCGCAAGGCGTGCCCTATCGCGGCAACTACCTGCCCGGAAAACACATCGAGCCGACTGACGACAGCACCCTTATCTGGTCGGGCAGCGAGGCCGCCGCGCCGTTCTGCGACCTCGCCAAGCCCGCGCCGCGCGGCCACGTGATCCAGCACATGGGCTGGGGCGGCGGGCGGCCGCTGGTCGACATCCTGGAAGCCAGAGCAAGCGCGCTGGGCGTGGAGGTGGTCACCGATGCTCGCGTCGTGGCGCTGGTCGAGGATGCCGGGCGCATCGCTGGGCTGGTCGTGCGCATCGATAACGCCAACCGCTTTGTCCGCGCCGCAAAGGGCGTGGTCCTTGCTACCGGCGGCTTCTCGATGAACGAGGAGATGCGCCGCAAATATTGCCCCGACACCTTCCGGATGAACGATCCCATCGGCGACAAGGACGATGGCATGGGCATCATGCTCGGCCTCGGCGCAGGCGGCGAGGCGATCCACATGGAGCAGTTCTTCACCACCTGCCCCTGGACCATGCCCGAGGCCCACGCCAAGGGGGTCTTCGTCAACCTGCAGGGCCAGCGCTTCATCAACGAGGACTGCTATCACGGCCGGGTCAGCCGCTGCGCCGTCGACCAGCCGGGCGGCAAGGTCTACTTGCTGCTCGACAATGCCCATTTCAGCCAGCCGATGGACTTCGCCCGCATCGATATCGCCGGGACCGGGGACAGCTGGGAAGAGGTGGAGGCGGAGCTGGAAATGCCCCAAGGCACGCTCAGCGCCACCATGGCGTTCTACAACCGGCACGCGCGCGAAGGGCGCGATCCCCTGTTCGGCAAGCGGGAGCCGATCCTGACGCCGCTTGACCAGGGCCCCTTCGTGGCGCTCGAGCTGAATTTCTCGACCAGCTATTTCAGCTTTTTCACCCTGGGCGGCCTGCGCACCAGCACGGATGGCGAAGTGCTGGACCGCGCCGGTGCGCCGGTGCCGGGCCTGTTCGCGGCCGGGCGCTGCACCAGCGGGCTGCCGGCCTGGGGCTATGGCTATTCATCGGGCATGAGCCTTGCCGATTGCACCTTCTTCGGCCGGCAGGCGGGACGGAAGGCGGCGGGATGAGCAGGAAGCGCAAGTCGGCCCTGCTGGCGCTCGCCTGTGGCTGCGCGCTCTTGCCCACCTCTCTGCTCGCCCAGTCCGCGCCTCCCGCGCCGCTTCTGCGGACCATGCCGGCCAAGGGCTCGCCCAATGTCGTCGTCGTGCTACTCGACGATGTCGGCTTCGGCGCGACTTCGGCCTTCGGCGGGCCGATCCCGACGCCGGTGCTGGAGAGCCTCGCCCGGCAGGGCCTGCGCTACAACCGCTTTCACACCACCTCGATTTGCTCGCCCACCCGGGCCTCGCTGCTGACCGGGCGCAACCCGCATGCCGTCGGCATGGGTGCGGTGATGAATTCCGCCGACGACCGGCCGAGCTACAACGGGTTCCAGACCAGGGACGCCGTCGGCATGGCCGAACTGCTGCGCCGCGCGGGCTACAACACCGCCGCCTTCGGCAAGTGGCACCAGACGCCTGAGTTCGAAACCTCGGCCAACGGCCCGTTCGACCGCTGGCCGACCGGGCAGGGGTTCGAGCACTTCTATGGCTTCATCGGCGGCGAAACCGACCAGTTCGAGCCGACGCTCTACGACGGCACCAGCCTCGTTCAGCTGCCCGACAAGCCCGGCTATCACCTCAGCGAAGACCTTGCCGAGAAGGCCGCGGCATGGCTGAAGCAGCAACATGCGATCGAGCCCGATCGGCCCGCCTTCCTCTATTTCGCCCCAGGCGCGGCCCACGCCCCGCTGCAGGCCCCGCGCGAGTGGATCGATCGTTTCAAGGGCCGGTTCGACATGGGCTGGGACGCGCTGCAGGCGCAAACCGTCGCGCGGGAAAAGAAGCTGGGCACGATTCCGGCTAACACCCGCGCCGCCCAGCGCCCCGAAGGCATTCCCGCGTGGTCATCGCTGACCCCGGAACAGCAGCGCAATTCAGCCCGGCTGATGGAGGTCTATGCAGGCTTCCTCGCCCATTGCGACGCGCAGGTCGGCAAGCTGATCGATGCGCTCAAAGCCAGCGGCGAGTTCGACAACACGCTGCTGATCTATGTGGTGGGCGACAATGGATCGAGCGGGGAGGGTGGCCTCCAGGGCAGCCTGAACTATGTCGGCGGCTACCAGTTCATGCCGGAGACCGACGCCGTGCGCACCGCACAGTACGAGCGCATGGGCGGCCCCGGCACTAACACCCATTTCCCGACCGGCTTTGCATGGGCGCTAAACGCTCCGTTTCCCTGGATGAAGACGGTTGCCTCGCACCTTGGCGGTACGCGCAACGGCATGGTGATCACATGGCCCAAAGCGATCGGC
>JAYRPK010000190.1:0-3157 GCA_041911195.1 Novosphingobium sp.
GCCCGGCCAGCACCGCCGCGTCGCAGGCCGCCTGCAAACGGTTATGCACCAGATAGGCGCGGCCCATGTCGATGCTGCCGCCGATCAGCGCGGCAATCACCGTCATCGCCACCGCCGCCATGGGCAACACGTTGCCCGCCACGTCTCCGGCCACGGCCTTGAGACGCAGGGCAAGCCGCGAATGTGGTTTGCGCGCATGGTTAACCATCGGGCAGGAATTAGCCGGAGCCGCGCTAAGCTTTGGATCGCAAGAGGTTAGGGATTAATACCCTGAAACCGGCAAGCGCAATTCAACCCTGTCAGAACGAACTGCGGGCATAGACCCTGAAGGAGCCTGTCCCCACCTGCGCCGTCCCCGCAAGGCGATAGTTGCGGCCAAGCTCGCCGGTCAGCAGGGCGCGCGCGCCGGGCAGGTAGTCCGCGTCCGGATCGTCCAGAAACACGACGACGCTGGGCTTGCTGGCAAAGACCCTCTGCAATTCCGCGGTCTGGCTCACCCCCAGGGCATTGGCATAGCGGCTGAGCACGAGGTGTTCGGGAAAGGCATAGCGGGTCGGAATGCACGAGCGCGTCCGGAAATAGAGAATCGGCACGTCTTCGGTGACGAACAGGCAGCCCGTGCCGCGATGACGCTCGACCAAAGCTGTCAGTTGTGCCGCTTGCGCCGCATTGCCCCAGTCCCCCCTGTCCGAAATCGCGCGGCCGAGGCCGGCAGAAAGGCCAAGCCCCACCAGCAGTCCGATCGCCAGCCGCAGGCGCGAAGTCAGACCGATGGCGAGCGCCGCCTCCACGCACAGCGGCACCAGCAAGGGCAGCACGTAGTGATCGAACCAGGTGCCGAACACGAGAAACCCGAAAAGTGCCGAGGCCGCCCAGGCGAGCAGCCACAGCGCCTCGCCTCGTCCGGAAGAATCGCTCCTGCGCCAGTGCCGGAATGCTGCCCAGCAGCAGATCCAGAACGGGACCAGCCCGAACGTCTCGACGCCCAGCCTGACCAGCGCCCAGTCGAACGGCTTTTCGTCGGCAAACACCGAGAGGAAATTGGCATGGACGAACAGCATGCCCTGTCCCTTGGCGGCGTAGAATCCCCAGACGGCCAGCGTGGGCCCCAGGGCGCAGGCGATCCACAAAGTCGCATCCCCGGCAATGCGCGCGGCGCCGCGCCCTTGCCGGTGGCCGCACCACATCAGGGTGACGCCTAAGAACACGCCCTCGAAAACGACCGAGTACTTGATCTGCATCGCGCAGCCGACCAGCAGCATGATCGCCGCGCCGCGTCGGGTCAGCCCGGCCTGGCCGGTCCGCGCCACCCGATCAAGCGTCAGCAAGGCCGCCCAGGCCATCGGCAGGTTGTAGAACACCGGGGTCTGGCCGCCGATCCCGCCGAACAACGGCAGCCAGGCAAGATAGGCGGCACCTCCGGCAACCGCCGGCGCCCAGCCGGCAAGCGGCCGCGCCATGGCGAATATCAGCGCGCCGGTGGCGACAGCCGAAAGCGTGGCGAGCACCTGGTAGGCAATAACCGGATCGGGCAGCAGGTTGGGCAAGGCATAGAGCAGGAACAGCCCTGCCGGCTTGCGATCCCAGAAATCGACATAGGGCAATTGGCCCGCCAGCAGCCGCTGGCCGCCAAGCAGATAGAATTCATCGTCGACGTGCATCACCGGATTGCCGAATGTCCAGCCGCGCAGGGCAAAGGCCAGCAAGGCCAGCAGCGCCAACGCCCAGAGCCATTCGGCGCGCGAGGCCGGCGATTTTCGATCAACGGGCGCCATCGACAGCCCCCCTCTCTGGACCGGAATCCTTGCGGGCGAAGACCTGAAAAGGCTTGGCTCCGACCTTCACCGTTCCGGCGAGCCGGTAATCGGCTGCGATTTCCCGGTTGAGAATTCCGCGAGCCTGCGGAGCATATGCGCTGTCAGGATCGTTGTAGAACACGATGACACTGGGTCGGCGGGCCAGCGTCTTACGCATCTCTTCTGCCTGATCGACGCCGAGCGCGGGGGTATAGCGCGCGAGAATGAGGTGATCGGGATAGATGTAGGCCGTCGGGTAACAGGCGCGCGTCAAGACATAGAGGATCGGGATATCGTCGGTGACATAAAGGCAGCCGTGGCCAAGATGGCGTTCGACCAGCGCCGCCAATTGCATAGCCTCTGTCCGGTTGCCCCATTCCCCCCGGTCGAACACCGCGCGGGCCAGCCCGGCGGCAAGGCCCACTCCCACGACCAGCGCCATGACGGCTCGCCGCTTCGGCAATGTATTGAAGGCCAGTGCGGTCATCGCGCCGAAAGGCAACAACAGTGGCAGGATGTAGTGATCGGACCATTTGCCGAGAACGAGGTACCCGGCATAGGCGACCGCCGACCATGCCAGAAACCAAATGGCCTCGCGCCGCCCAGGGCAACCCGGTTGCCGCCAATGGCGCCAGACAGCCCAGCCGCAGAGCCAGAACGGCGCGAGCGCCAGTGACTGCCAGACCAGGCCCGGCAGTGCGATCGCCATGGGGACCTTGTCAGTGAGAACCGAGAGGAAGTTCGCCTCGACAAACTGCGGGCCGAAACCGAGCGAGGCGTAGAAGCCCCAGACGCAGAGCGTGGGCGCAAGCGCTACCGCGATCCACAGCGCCGCGTCGGCAGCCAGTCGCAGGCGCGCGCGTCCATGCGACCAGCCGGCCCAAAGCAGGCTCAGCCCGAAGAACGCGCCCTCGAACACCGCCGAGTACTTGATCTGCATCGCGACACCGGCAAGCAGCATGATCGCGCAGCCGCCGCGCGTCAGGCCCGCAGTGTCGTCGCGCGAAATCCGGCGCAGCGTCAATTCCGCCGCAGCGGCCATCGGCAGGTTGTAGAACACCGGCGCTTGTCCGCCGATGCCGCCGAACAGCGGCAGCCAGGCGGCATAGGCGGCGGCGGCCGCCAATGCCGCGGCAAAGCCGGCCAGGGGCCGGCACATGATGAAGACCACCCAAGCCGTCAGCGTGACCGCCAGCGCCGCCATCACCTGATAGCCGATCACCGGATCGGGGAAGGCATGGGCCGGCGCGTAGAGCAGGAACAGTCCGAAGGGCTTGCGGTCCCAGAAGTCGATGAACGGCAGTTCGCCGGAGAGGAGCCGCTGGCCGCCGAAGAGATAGAATTCCTCGTCGATGTGAACC